>DASWUT010000535.1:0-1969 GCA_036401455.1 Gemmatirosa sp.
AGCTCGTCGCCGCGCGCACCGCGTACGCCGCCTACATCACGCGCCTCCTGACGCTCGCCGAGCAGCCCGATCCGGCGGGCGCGGCGTCGCGGATCGTCACGCTCGAAACCGCGATCGCCGGCCGGCAGTGGGACCGCGCCCGCAACCGCGACCGCAACGCGACCTACAATCGGATGACGGTCGCGCAGCTCGTCGAGCTCATGCCGTCGTACGGGTGGCGCCAGTACTTCGCGGCGGCTGGCCTCGATGCCGCGACCGACGTCGTCGTGCGGCAGCCCGACTACCTCCGCGCGCTCGACCCGATCGTGTCGGGCACCCCCGCCTCGACGTGGCGCGAGTATCTCACCTTCAAGCTCCTCGACAGCTACGCCGACGAGCTGCCGGCGGCGTTCCAGCAGGCGCGCTTCGAGTTCCGCGGCCGCACGCTGAGCGGCCAGCAGGCGATGGGCCCGCGCTGGAAGCGTGCCGTGCAGGAGGTCGAGGGCGCGATGGGCGACGCCGTCGGACAGCTCTACGTCCGCCAGTACTTCGCCGCGACTGCCAAGGCGCGCATGGACTCGCTCGTGCAGAACCTGCGCGCCGCCTACCGCGTCGGCATCGACAGCCTGCCGTGGATGAGTTCCGCGACCAAGGCCGAGGCGCAGCAGAAGCTCGCGCACTTCACGGTCAAGATCGCCTACCCCGACCGGTGGCGCGAATACGCGGCGCTCGACGTCCGCCGCGCCGATCTGCTCGGCAACGCGATGCGCGCCAATGCGTTCGAGTACGCCGACAACACCGGCCACCTCGGCAAGCCGGTCGAGCGCTGGCGCTGGGGCATGACGCCGCAGACGGTCAACGCGTACTACAACTCGACCAACAACGAGATCGTCTTCCCGGCCGCGATCCTCCAGCCGCCGTTCTTCAACGTCGACGCCGACGACGCGGTCAACTACGGCGCGATCGGCGCCGTCATCGGCCACGAGATCGGCCACGGCTTCGACGACCAGGGGCGAAAGAGCGATGGCGCGGGCAACCTCCGCGACTGGTGGACCCCCGCCGACGCGCAGGCCTACGAGGCGCGCACGGCGAAGCTCGCCGCCCAGTACGACGCGATCGTTCCCATCGACAGCATCCACATCAACGGCCGTCTCACGCTCGGCGAGAACATCGGCGACGTCAGCGGCCTCGCGGCGGCGTACCGCGCCTACCACATGTCGCTGCACGGCAAGCCCGCCCCGGTGATCGGCGGCTACACCGGCGACCAGCGCTTCTTCCTCGGCTTCGCCCAGATCTGGCGCACCAAGTTCCGCGATGACGCGCTTCGCCAGCAACTGCTCACCGATCCGCACTCGCCGGGGCCGGTGCGCGCCCTCGTGCCGCTCGTCAACAACGATGCGTTCGAGACGGCGTTCCACGTGAAGCCTGGCGACCGGATGTACCGCGCGCCCGAGGATCGGGTGAGGATCTGGTAGGCCACGTCATCGCGTCAGCGGAAGTCGTGCGACCGGAACGTCAGCTCCGCGCCATCGCCTGACGCCGCCGCGCCGCCGTTCGCGGCCATCACGGCCTCGAGCGGCTCCACGGCCCGTGCCACCACGTTCACGAGCGCGCCGTCCTGCTCCGCGCGCCCGTACACGACGGCGAACAGCGCCCGGTGCACGGCTTCGCGGCTCTTCTCGACCAATCGACGGTGGACGATCACGTTCACCGTTCCGTGCTCGTCCTCCAACAGCAGGAAGACCGTGCCCTTGGCCGTCGACGGCTTCTGCCGCACGATCACGAGTCCGGCGATCACCACCTGCGTCCCACTCCGGCACCGCGCCACCGTGGCGCTGTGCAGCGCCCCCACGCGCTCGCACCACGCGCGGTGCCGCGCCATCGGGTGTCCGTCCACCGAGAGCCCCACCGCGCGATAGTCCGCGACCACGGCCGCGTGCGGGTCCAACGCGCCCGGCGCGTGCCCGTCGTCTGCGTCACTGCCCGCGGC
>DASWUT010000536.1:0-1795 GCA_036401455.1 Gemmatirosa sp.
CGCGACGGCTCGCCGATGGGGGGATCGAGGGGGTGATCATCGCGGTCGACCGCTTCGGCAACGCGATCACCAACCTCGTCGCGAGTGGCGCGACCGGGGCGCCGGGAGGGGTGGTGCACGTCGGGGGAAGGGTGGTGCCGATTCGGAGGGTGTACGCGGATGTGGGGGTAGGGGAAGTGGTCGCGCTGGCGGGGTCGAATGGGTTGCTGGAGGTGGCGGTGAGGGAGGGGAGGGCGGAGGAGGTGGGAGGGGTAGGGAGAGGGGGGAGGGTGGTGCTGTATAGGGGAGCGTAGGATTCGTCGCGCTGGATCCGTCCCGCAGGATCCGTCGCGCTGGATCCGTCCCGCTGGATCCGTCCCGCTGGATCCGTCCCGCCGTATCTGTCCTCGTCGTTAGGCGGGACGGGGAATCGGAAGAGGCTGTTCGCTGGGGCGAGCGGGACTGATAGCTCGGAGACCCGGTGGTGCAGACTCGGGTGGGGCGACGGGTGGAGCGGGACGCCGGCGAGCGTGTACGTCGTGAGGCGCAGCGGGACGTGCGAGATGGCGCGGGACAGGGACGACGGACGGAGTGGGGCGACAACGCCGAACGGCGGAACGGCGCGCCCGGCCGGGCAGGGCGCGAGCGGGGCGGGAAGGGCGGGTACCGCGGCGTGCGTCGTTTTGATCCAGCGCGCAATCAGACAGGCCAGCCCTCGACGGATCGATGCTGCATCGTGGGGCCATGTCGCTTTCCGCCACGACCCGTCCTACCCGCCTCCCCCGCCTCCGCGCGCAGGTCGAGGCCACTACCCTCGCGCGCCGTGTCTACGACGTCACCGCGCAGTTCCCCGCGACCGAGCGAGTCACGCTCGGCGATCAGATGCGCCGCGCGGCCGTGTCCGTGCCCGCGAACATCGCGGAGGGCTGCGCCCGCGCGACCCGCGCCGACCGCGCGCGCCTGCTCGCCGTCGCGTGGGGCTCACTTCGCGAGCTCGAGGCTCACATTGATCTTGCCTCCGCCGTGGACCTACTGCCCCCCGCAAGCGCCGAGGAACTCAGCCGCCATTGCCGGTGGACGGGGCGATTGCTCCACGCCCTGATCCACTCCCCAATGCGCTGACGCCGCCCGCCCCGCCCGCCCTTCCCGCGCCGCTCGCGCCCTGCCCGGCCGGGCGCTCGGTTCCGCCGTTCGGGGTGGTCGCCCCACTCCGTCCGTCGTCCCTGTCCCGCGCCATCTCGCACGTCCCGCTGCGCCTCACGACGTACACGCTCGCCGGCGTCCCGCCCTATCCGTCGCCCCACCCGAGTCTGCACGACCGGGTCTCCGAGCTATCAGTCCCGCCCGCCCCAGCCAATAGCCTCTTCCGATTCCCCGTCCCGCCTAACAGCGATGACGGATACGGCGCGACGGATCAAGCGGGACGGAACAAGCGCGACGGATCCTGCGCCTACCCTACCGATGCCACATCCGCCTTCCCCCCCGTCGAGATCCGATCTCCGTACAGGTGCCCCGCCCTGGATCTCGTCGCTCCCGTCCCGTGCATCAACTCCGCCGCCAGTTCCCCCCCGGAGAGCAGCACGAGCGACGACAGGTACATCCATGTCAACAGCACGATCGCCCCTCCGATCGTGCCGTAGGTCTTGTTATAATCGCCGAAGCGCTGCACGTAGATCCGGAATGCGAGCGTGACGAGGAGCCAGAGCACGGTCGTCACGACCGCCGCGATCACGACGTGGGCGTTCCGCTGCTTCGCGTCGGGAAGGACCTTGAAGAGCACGAACGCCGTCGTCGCCACGATCACCCCCGCGATCGG
>DASWUT010000537.1:0-2508 GCA_036401455.1 Gemmatirosa sp.
GCGCGCGTGCGGGCGCTCGACGCGGACCGGGAACACCGAGCCGCCCGCGTCGGCGCAACGCGGCGCGGGCCGGAGCCGGTACGGGGCCCGCGCGACCACTGCAGCGCCGTGCCGCGGGTTGTCGCCGAACCACGCGAGCGCGTCCGGATCGAGCGCGGCGACCGGCCGGGCGCACTCCTGCAGCACGACGACGTCCGGGCCCAAGTCGGCCACGTCGCCCGCGCGCGTCAGGGCATCGCCGCGAAAACAGTTCCAGGTGATCAGGCGCATGTCGGCCGAGAACGCGTGTTGTGGTCTAACGCTTGAGTTCAGCTGCGCGGCGGCCCGCGCGGAGGGCTGCTGGACGAGGAGTTATGGGCCGCTGCGTCAGCTGCAACGACTCGTTGGGCGGCGGCTCACGGCTGCTCGATCGGGGTCGCTGGCTCATACCACACCTCGACCTCGTACCCATCGGGATCGAGCAGGAACGCGTAGGGCTCGTCGGGACCGAACTCCCCCCGTGCCCGCACGCGTCCGCCGGCCTCCTCGGCCGCCCGGACCGCCGCATCGAGCTCCGCCGGGTCGCACAGCCGGAACCCGAAGTGCGCGATGCCGCCGCCCGGTCCCGCCGGCCCGCCGGTCTCCTCGACCACGATCGCGTCGTGGTACCCCGGCGTCTGGAGCTGCGCGAATCCCGGCCTCCGGTACACCGCCACCATCCCGAAGACGTGCTGGTAGAAGCGCCGCGACCGCTCCACGTCGGCGACCGCGAGTGCCACGTGCGTCAGCCCGAAGGTGCGGACCATACGGATCTCGTCCTTGCCCTGCATGGGAATGCGTTCGGCCGCCCAACGCCAGAGTTAAGCTGCGGGTTGTGCGGGTGAGCAGGTGCCGAGGCGAGACAATGCCGAGGGGCGTCGCGACACGTCCTCGCGTACCCGACAGCTTCAACGCCTCGTTAGACCGCACGCGCTAAGGCGCATGTTTACCACCATCGCCGAGGAGGAGTGTTCGCGCGACCGTAGCTCCTGATTTCAGGAGTTCCCGGTTTTCAGGATTGCCGGACCACCTTTTCATTCGCACCGCCAACGAGCCTGCCCACCCTGCCTTCTTGAGCGATTCGGTGGACTGCTTCAGCAACTCGATGTCTGAGTGCAGCGCCGCCAACTCCGCGGCGGCATCCGTGTGGGTCTTCGCTGCTGCCTCGATATTCGCCCGCAACTGCTGCTCCAGCTCGTCGAGGCGTGCTCGGACGGCTTGCGCCTCGTCGCGAGTGAAGTACTCGTCGGGTAGCGCATCGATCTGGCCGAGCAGTGCCTCAAGCTGGGCCTGCTGCTCAGCCTGTTGCCGGTGAAGCGGGATTGCGAGGAGTTCGTCGCGGATACGATTGGTCCATTGAGTAATTCCGGCGAGGAGCTTCTCCTTGCTGCTGTACGCCAGCCTCTCGGTATCCGTGAGTGTACCCGGCGTCGTGATGCCGATGATGTTCACCTGGTGGCCACCCAACAGGAACCGCTCCTCCACCGTGTTCGGGATCTCGGCCCGAAAGTAGTACGTGCTGTCGAACCGATAACGGATCGAGAGAGACCCCGCTCCGTCCTTACCGGGCGTTGCTTCGATGGCGAAATCGTCCGCCTTGAACTGCTGACCCGCGTCCAGCGCTGCGTGGATCTCATTGAGGAGTTGCGCTCGTATCATCGGTCTGTATCACAACGATGTAGGATCTGTGCGGTCTAACGCCCAAGTTAAGCTGCGGGCTGTCCGAGCGGGACGGACCGCCCCTGTGACGGCGACGGCGGAGGAGCGGGGCGTCCGTGCATACCCGACAGCTTCAACGCCTCGTTAGACGCCACCCGGCGCGGCGGCCCGCGCCGCGCCCGGGGGCGCCATCCGCACGGACGCCAGGATCGCGGCGCGGTCGCCGCGCTCCGCCTCCGGGAACCAGTAGCCCAGCATGAACACCAGCACGAGCGTGCGCCCCCCGGCCGGCCGCGCCCAAAACTCGAGACGGGCCGTCCCACCGTAGTCGTGGTACCATGCCTCCCACGACACCCGCGCGACGTGCCAGCCCCCGCTGTCCGCCGCCTCGCGCCGCACCGGGGCGAAGAAACGCGCCGCCGCCGCCGCGCCCCGGGCGGCCGTGCTGTCGAGCGCGGCGGGCGTGTAGTCGCCGACGTAGACGCGCACGTGGGGCGCGCCGCAGGGCGCCCCCCACGGCACGCCCCCGAACTGCGCGACGAGGGCGGTGAACGGGAGCGCCGAGTCGGCAGCGGCGGAGAACTCGCGCGACCACTCCACGGCGCGGCCGCGGCGGCTAAGGTCCCCGAGCACGTCGCGCAGGGCGGCGAGCCGCGCGGGCCCGGTGACGACGCGGTCGGCGACCGTGCCCCGGTCCACGCCGGGGCACATCTCGCGCGGAAAATACGGCGGCGCCGGGCCGCCGAGCCAGTACGGGGGCACGGCGACCGAGGCGCCGAGCGGCTCGACCACCACGCGCCCGTCGACGAGCCGGGCCGTGTCGGCCGGGGC
>DASWUT010000538.1:0-2415 GCA_036401455.1 Gemmatirosa sp.
CGCGGCACAGCGCGCCCGCGCGTTGCGCGACTCGATCGCGCTCGCCGACGCGCAGCGACGCGCGCGTGCGCGCGACGGTGCGTCGGAGAGCGTCGTCGGTTCGCGCCGCGCGGTGCTCCTGGCGCCGGTCTACTTCGATTACGACCAGTCGGAGCTGCGCGACGACACGCGCGCCGCGCTCGAGGCCAAGCTCGCGATCCTCACGCAGTACCGCACGCTCCGCGTGCGCGTCTCGGGCCACACCGACGACCGCGGCGCGGACGAGTACAACCTCGCGTTAGGCGGACGCCGCGCGGCCGCCGTGAAGCGGTTCTTCGCCGAGCGTGGGGTCGACCCGGATCGCGTCGACGTCGTCAGCTTCGGCAAGGAGCGCCCCACCTGCGAGACGGAGGACGACGCGTGTTGGGGCCGGAACCGGCGCGCGGAGTTCGCAGTCGTGCGCGGCGGCGAGGCGTTGGGCGGGGCGCCGTGACGGCGAACCCTGGAGCGGCTCGCGCGCTGGCGGGCGGGGCGGCACTGGTTGCCGCGGCGGTGCTGTCGACCGGATGCCTGGCGACTCGCAATGACGTGCAGGCGCTACAACTCGACTTCGCGAACGCACGGCGCGACGCGATCCACGCCGACTCGCTGCGCGCCGCGTCGGTCGATGCCCGCCTCGCGGCGCTCGACGGCGCGATGCGCGCGCTCTCCGACACCGTGGCCGGGGCGGGGCAGCGTGCAGCCCGGTTCGAAGGCGACGCGCGCGAGCAGCTCCGCGCGGTCCGCGAGCAGCTGATCCAGGTGCAGGAACTCACCGGGCAGAGCCAGCGACGGCTGCAGGATTTGCGCGCCTCGCTCGATGCGCGGGCCGACGCGACCGCGGCGCCGCCGGTGGCGGTCGTTCCGGCCGCACCTGCCGCCGCACCTGCCGCCGCACCTGCCGCCGCACCTGCCGCCGCGTCATCCGGAGCGACCGACAGCGCGCGCCCGGCGCCCTCACCGCGCACGGGGCCGAGCGCGGCCGAACTGTACCGGCTGTCGCGCGACCAGCTCCGCCGCGGCAGCTACGGCGCAGCCAGGATCGGCTTCACCGACCTGCTACGCCGCTACCCCGAGTCCGACCTCGCGCCCGACGCGCAGTACGCGCTCGGAGAGTCGTACGCGGGAGAGCGAAAGGACGCGGCCGCGGATTCCGCGTACGCGGAGGTCGTCGCGCGCTATCCGTCGTCGCCCCGGGCGGCGACGGCGCTGTACAAGCGCGCACGCCTGCGGCAGCAGTCCGGCCGCCGCGCCGACGCGCGCGCCCTGTATGACGAGCTGCTCCGCCGGTTCCCGCACGCCGACGAAGCGACGCTCGCGCGCGACGCGCTGCGCTCGCTGGCCACGACGACCCGGAGCGGCCCGTGACCGCACCCGCGCCGCGGCGTGGCGGCCAGAACGAGATGCCGTTCCTCGAGCACCTCGAGGAGCTGCGCTGGCGCATCGTCTGGTCGCTCGGCGCGCTCGGCGCCGGGTTCCTCGTCGCGTTCGCGGTCGTGTCCAAGGTCGACATCATCCGGATGCTCGAGCGTCCGGTGCTGCCCTACCTCCACGGTCACAAGCTCGTCTATACGCATCCGGGCGACCCGTTCACGATCGTGCTCAACGCGGCGCTCGTGCTCGGGCTGTTGATCGCGTCGCCCATCATCGCGTATCAGGTCTGGGCGTTCATCTCGCCCGCGCTGCACCGCCACGAGAAGAAGATCGTCATCCCGGTAATGGTCGGCGCGGCGGTGCTGTTCGCGGCCGGTGTCGCGCTCGCGTTCTTCGCGGTGCTGCCGTTCACGCTCGGCTTCCTGCTGAACTTCCAGACGGCATCGCTCGACCCGATGCTGACGGCGAACGAGTACTTCGGCTTCGCGATCAACCTCGCGCTCGCCTTCGGCGTCGTGTTCGAGCTGCCGATCCTGATCCTCGCGCTCACGGCGCTCGGGATCGTCACGCCGCCGACGCTGAAGCGGTTCCGCCGTCACTCGCTCGTGCTGTGCGTGATCGGCGCGGCGTTCGTCACGCCGGGCGCCGACCCGACGTCGCTGTTCGCGCTCGCGATCCCGCTGTACCTGCTCTACGAAGTCAGCATCCTCCTCTCGGTCGTCATCTTCCGCCGCCGTGAGCGCCGAGCCGCCGCGGAGGCCCGAGCAGAAGCGCTCGCGTCGGGGCGCACGGTGGCTGCGGTGTCTTCTTCGGGCGTCGCATCGTCCGAACCGGTGGGGACGCCGCGGTCGCTCATCGCGGTCGCACCAAGCGGTCCCCCGACCCCGACCCGTTTGGACCAGGACGGATTGTGAACCCGAGGCACCGTCGAGTGCTCCCGGCTGGCGACGGCTCGCGCGCAGATCCGGCGCGCGGGCGGATCCTCGTCGTGTTCGTCGTTGCGTGCGCCGGCGTGCCCGGGGC
>DASWUT010000539.1:0-13414 GCA_036401455.1 Gemmatirosa sp.
TCGTGACGAGGGCGGTGCGTGCGCCGCAGCGGCTGGCCGCGACGGCGGCCTCGACGCCGGCGTGTCCTCCGCCGACGACGAGCACGTCGTACTGGGCTTCGGGGCGTGGCATGTCGCAATGTACCGGCGGCGTGGGCGCGAGGTCCCGCGCGTCGCGGCCACGACGCGCTCGTTCTTGCGTTCTCCGACCGCGTGCCCGACCGCCTGGCGCGTGTGGCACGTGCCACACCTCGGTCTTCGCGTTCCTTCTCACCTGTTGGGTTCATCGCATGGCGCTCGCCGTCGCCCTCGGCCACCCCACACTCCTCATTCGCCGAGCGGCGTACGAGCGCGCGGGGCTCGTGCGTGCAGCACTCGACGAACGACTCGGACTGACGGCAGACGAGTTCCGGGTCGAGGGCGGACTGATTGCGCTCGGGCCGATCCACGACGAGGATGCGCTCGGGGCGTTGGTCGCTGACCTCGAAGCGCTCGGGCTCGCCTACTTCGACGACTTCTTCGAAATGCCGAGCAACTGGCCGGGGTGGCTGCGCGTGTACGTGGGGGACGCGATGGCGTCGGGTGTACAAGCGGGTGTACAAGCGGGTGTACAAGGCGGAGCGACGGCGTGAGGTCGCGCGTCCGCACGCCGACCGTCGACGTTTCGCATTTCGCCCGCACCACCTTGATCCGGTTCATGCTTCGATCCACCACGCGCGCCGGACGCGCGTTCACGTCGTCCCTGCTCACGATCGGCGCCGTCGCGGCCAGCGCGTGCGCGTCGCACCGTGAGCCTCTCTCGGTCACCCTGTACGGCGAGGCTCACGTTGGGCGGGCGCCCGTATCCGCGTTCACCAACGCCAACGGATCGCCGCGCTTCACGCGCGCGAGTGATCGCGACGCGTTCTACACGCGGATCGTCCCGATCCTGGAGCGCGATGCCGTCAACCCGCGCATTCAGGTCGATCCCAATTTCGTCGCCGCGCTGTTCATCAAGGAGAGCGGGCTCGACTCCCTCGCCGTGAGCCCGGTCGCGGCGCTCGGGATCGCGCAGCTCACGCCGCGGGCGGACGCCGACCTGCGCGCGATGACGACCTCGCCGTCGTTCGCGTGGATGGCGACCGAGGTGAACGGCTGGCCGCGCGACCCGGCGATCCACGTCGACACGACCGCGCCGCAGATCAGCGCGGACAGCGTGCGCGCTCGCCTCGCGCGCGGGGCCGTCACGAGTCGGACCGAGTACCTGTTCGACCCCGCCCTCAGCACGCGGGCTGCGGAGTACTGGATCCGGCTGCTCCAGACCAAGTGGACGACCGACAGCTGGCCCGGCGGCTACGGCAGCTTCGCGAACCAGAAGCTGGCCGCGGGCAGGCCGATCACGAGCGATCAGCTGTTCGATCTCGTCGCGGTGAGCTACAACCAGGGCTATGTCTGGACCCACGACGCGGTGGACCGGTTGGGCGTCGACTGGGTGCGCCGGCTGCCCGAACTCGGGCCGGCGGGCGTCGAGGCGTCGGACTACCTGGCACGCGTGCGCGCGTACACGGTCGCCTTGCAGCGCGGCGACTACCAGCAGCAGTACCGGACGCAGCGGCGGCGCGGGTAGCGCAGGTCGCGTCTGCGCTCGGCAGGGGTGGGCGTCAGGCGCGCCGGAGGGTGAACACCGTCACCTCGGGCCGCACGTTGAAACGCAGCTGGAGGATGTGCCCAACGCCGCGGCTGATGTAGAGCGTGCGGCCGCCCGGGGCGTCAATCGCGCCTGCGCTGTAGCGGCGGTTGCGCACTGGCAGGAGCGGTGGCGGGAGGAACGGCGGCCGGCACTGGCCGCCGTGCGTGTGGCCCGCGAGGATCCAGCCGCGGAAGTCGCCCCAGTCGAGCTCGTCGGCGCCGTCTGGGTTGTGGCAGATCGCGACTGCGGCCTCGCCGGTCCGGGCGGCGAGCGCACGCGGCGCGTCGGCGAGCATCGACCAGAGGTCCTCGACGCCGACCAGATCGAGCCCCGCGACGTTGACCGCGTCGTTGCGCAGCACGCGAACGCCGACTCGCTCCAGCTCCCCCGTGACGCGGCCGGCGACGTCGGGCTCCTGCCAGCTGGAGCCGTAATCGTGGTTGCCGAGCACGGCAACGGTCGCGAGACGCCCACGCGGGAAGCCGGCGAGCACCGCGCGCAGGTGCTGGAACTGCGCCTCGCCCCCGTGCCGGCCGTAGGTGATCGCGTCGCCGCCGAGGACGACGATCTCGGGGCGGTGCTGCCGGACGCGGTCGAACACGTCGGCCAGATACGAATCGCGCACCCGCGGGCCGACATGCAGATCGCTGAGAAGCGCCAACCGCGCGCCGTCGAGGGCGGCCGGGAGCGACGCGACCGGGAGCGTGCGGGTGACGATTTCCAGCCAGTACGGCTCGACCTCGTGCGCGTAGCCGCCGAGCGCGGCCGCACCGCCGAGGGCGGCAAGCCCGGTCCCGCGAATGGAGAGGTGCTGCAGGAACGAGCGACGGTCCATTCCGGAGAATGGCCGAACCTGGTTGGCAATGGAAGGTCGCCGCGGCCCACGATCCGTCAGGATCTCGTAGCAGCATCTCGTACCAGCGGCTCGCCGCGACGGCGCGACCGCGTCAGGTCACGTCGGCTTTCTGGTCACGATCTTGGGCGGCGGAAGCGCGACGTCGGTCGGCTGCGGCGTCGTCGGCCCGGAGCGCAGCAGGCCGTGCCACCCGCACTCCATGCACCAGCTCGGCCGGAACCACGGCACCCATCGATGCCAGAACGCTCGCTGGACGCGGAGCGTGGGCGCGTCGCAGTGGAGACATCGGTCGCCTTCGGGCAGCAGGCAGAAGAAGAAGACCGTGGCTGCGACGATTCGGAGGACAAAGAGGCCCCCGAAGACCAGCACGAAGATGACCGCATCCGACATCGCCCACCCCCCTCGCCTCGCGTTAGAGGCGTGCTTCCACCTGCACCCACTGCTCCACGTAGGCCACGCCGTCCTCGACGCGGTCGATCGCGACCTCGTCGCCGAGCGCGACGGGTGAGTCGTCCCAGCCGCGCGCGCCGAGTGTCCAGCGCCGGCCGTCCATCTCGTACGCGATCTCGCCGAGTCCGCCCGCCGGGATCGCGCGGGTGACCGTGGCGGGATGTCCCTGCATGAGATACCGCGCGTCGACGACGTCGCGCCGCGCACTCGGCAGCGCCCACTTGGCGAGCAGGACCGTCGAGAGCGCCGCACTCGCGAGTCCCGCGACCAGCCCGACCCCGAGCGTGGCCGCGGGACTCCACCCGGCGCGAAGGGCGAGGTAGCCCGCCGCGCCAAAGGCGCACACGAACGCGGCCGCCGTCTGCACGTTGAGGATCTTCGGCGGTTCCGTCCGCGGGTCGTGTGCGCCGGTCTCCTCGTGCGGTGCGCGCCCCGTCGGCTGCGGCGCGCGTTCCACCCCGTTGAGCATGACGTACACGCCGAGCACGAGTCCGGCGACGAAGCAGGCGACGAAGAGCAGCGACATGCGGCGAATGTAGAGGGGCACAGCGCGCGCGGTCGGTGGGAAGTTCCCGACTCGCGCACACGGGCCCCGGTCAGTTCTCAGCTGCCAAGGTACTGTTTGAACCAGGCGATCGTGCGCGGCCAGGCCTGGCGCGTCGCGGTGAGGTTGGCACCCGTCGAATCACTCTGCTGGCGCAGGAAGCCGTGCCCCGCGCCCGCGTAGACGTTGAACTCGTGCGTGCGGCCGAGCGCGCGAAGCGTCGAGTCGGCCGGCGGCAGCGTCGAGACCACGCGGGCGTCGTTGCCGCCAAACAGCCCGAGGATCGGCACGCGCTCGGTGGCCAGCTCGGACGAGCGCGGCGCGGTACCGTAGTAGACCACCGACGCCTTGAGCTGCGGGGTCGCCTGTGACGCCGCGAAGACCGCGTGCGCGAACGCGATCGACCCGCCCCAGCAGAAACCGACGACGCCGTACTGCGGCAGGGCGGAGGGCTGACCCGTCGCGTATTCCGCGGCCATCGTCGTCCGCCGCTGGACCTGCACCACGTCGAGCTGCGAGATCTGCCGCACGGCGCCCTGCATGCCGACGTTGTCGGGGTTTCCCTCGTTCGGGTACCCGGTCAGGAAGTCGGGCGCGATCGCGATGTACCCCTCGGCCGCGAGCTGGTCCGCGACGGCACGCACCCAGCTGGAGAGGCCGAAGATTTCATGGACGACGACGACGACGGGGGCACGCGTCGAACGCTGCGGGTAGACGATCCATGCCCGCACCGAGTCGTTGCCCGACCGGACGGTGACGTATTCGCCATGACGCGGGGAGCCGTTGAGGCGTGCGACCGCACCCGCGGCGTCGGCGGGCAGGTTGGCGGCCCCGACGCCCGGCGCCGCCGCGGCGCTGGCCGGCGCGGGGTTCATCCCGCTCATACTGCCATGGTCGTGTACCATGCTCGGGCTCGACGCGCACGCCGCGGCGAGGGCGGCGAGGGCGGCGAGGGCGGACGGAAGGGTCGTGCGCGGTCGTGGTGCGGGCATGAACGGGCGGGGAAGGGGAGGGGTCAGCGGATGACGAGGTCGAACCGCCGGGGATCGGGCACCGGATAGCTGAAATGCCACCACTCCTCCGGAAGGTTCACGAACCCCGCGACGCTCATCGCGCGGACGAGCCGCGCCCGGTTGCGGGCGGCCTCGCCGGTCGCGTTGGCGGTGTGGGCGGACGCGGCGAAGGTGTCGAACGCGGTGCCCATCTTGAGGTCGCGCCCGGTCGCCAGGTCGACGAGCGTGAGGTCGACGGCCACGCCGAGGTTGTGGCGGCTCTGCGAGGCGATGTAGCCGTCGCGGAGCAGATCCTCGCGGTGCACGCGCTGCGTCCAGGCGACCATCGCCTCGGTCGCGCGAACGGGGCGGTAGGCGTCGAACACTTTCAGCCCGAGCCCGTCGGCGGCGAGCGTGCGCTGCACCTGCGCGAGCGCCGCGGCGGCCTCGCGGCGCAGGAGCGCGTGCGGCGCCTCGTACCCGGGGAGGACGCCGCCGGTGAAGTTGTACGGCGTGGCGTAGCGCAGTTCGACGCGGATGGTCGAATCGGCGGTGCGCACGTCGGTCAGCAGGGTCGCGGCGGTCGCGTCGTCGGCGAGCGGCGCCGGAGGCGCGTTGGGTATCGCGAGCGCGGGGTCCGCCGCTGGGGCACTCCCCGCTGGGGCACTCCCTGCTGGGGCACTCCCGGCGGGGTTCGACGCGGCTGCAGGCGACGTCGGGGCCGCTGCGGATGCCGGCGCGGGAGCGACCGGCGCGGGTGTGGCACGTGACACGCCGGGCGCGCCCGCGCAGGCAGTGACGACGGCGGCACCCACCAGGCCTGCAGCGGCGAGCGTGGTGCGCACGCCCGCGGCGCCAGCGAGCACGCGACGCTCAACTCGCACGTGGGGCTCCGCCCGCGCGACACACCGCGCTCGTCCACCGTACTCGCCACCGCCCGGGCGACTCGCGCTCGAGCAGCGTGTAACGGCTGCCGTCGTCCCCGTCGCGGCCGAGGACGAGCGCGGCGCGCGAGTCGTGTGGTGCGGACGAGGGCACGGCCGACGTGGGCGTCAGTGCTGATGCGCCGCTGGTCGCGCCGGCGGTCGCGGGCAGCTGCACGGCCGCGAGCACGTCCATAGCGGGGAGCGATTCTTCCACACCCGCGACCGACTCCGCATACGTGAGCTCGTACGGACGCGCCGCGTGCCGCTCCGCGACCAGCAACAGCTGCTCGGCGAACGGCGTCGCTTCGGTGTTGAGGGTGCGGGTGAGGATCGCGACCACGGCACCCGAGCCGTCGGCCATCGTGAAACGGTGCGCGTCGCGGACGCGGAACGGTACCCCGCGGAGCGCGGGCCGACGGCGGCTCCCCCGGACGCCGGTGTCGGGGAGCGCGGCGGCAAGCCGCGTGACCGCCGCGGCGAGCGTGGCCGAGTCGCGCGAGGAGAGCACGTCGAGCGAGTCGAGGGCGAGGGCGGCGGGCTGCGCCGCGCCGGCCGGGACGACGAACCCCACCGTCCACGCCGGCGTCACGTCCGCGCCAGACGAAGGACCGAGCCGCAGTGCGGACCAGGTGGCACAGGCCCCGGCGAGCGGCGCGCCGTCGAAGGTCGAGTCCGCGCGCGCATGCCCGAGCATCCCCGACCGCCCAAAGAGAACGACACCCCCATCCGCCGCGCCCGCCGCGGCGCGCACGGCCCCGGTGCGCGCGTCGGTCGTGTCGGGCGAGACGAGAATTTCCTGACCGCCAGGCGTGCGCACGACGAGGCCCACGCCCGCGGCGTCGTCCCAGCTGTGCACGTGGCCGGTCGGCACGGCGACCGCGGCGACCGGAGCCGCCGTCGCGAGCCGTGCGACCGGGCGCGGCTCGTCGCGCCCGCACGCGGCGAACGTCGCGCACGCGACCGTCGCGCCCGCGACCGCCGCCCATCCCCTTGGCCCCCCGTAGCTCAGCGTCGACACGGGGCGTAATGTGGGCGGCCGCACCCGTCGGGCGCTACGCGCACGAGCCTCCGTCCGCCATGCGCAAACGCGGCGCACGTGACGCCTGGCGCGAAGTTGGCGGACAACGCGCGCGCCCGCGCCCGCCAGCCCCGCCGCGCCCACCTTCGCTGACGCACTGATGACCGCCCCGACCATCGCCACCGGCCAGCCGGCCCAACAGGCCGCCGTCCCGCGCACCGTCACCACCACACCGTTCACCGACCAGCGGCCAGGCACGTCAGGGCTGCGTAAGCGCGTGCCCGTCTTTCAGCAGCCACACTACCTCGAGAACTTCGTCCAGGCGGTGCTCGACGTCGCCGCCCTGCCCGCCGGCGCGACGATCGTGCTCGGCGGCGACGGGCGCTACGGCAACCGCGAGGCGGTGCAGACGATCCTGCGGCTCGCCGCGGCGAGCGGTGTCGGGCGGGTCATCGTCGGACAGGGCGGGATCCTGTCCACCCCGGCCGCGTCGTGCGTGATCCGCGAGCGCCAGGCGGCGGGCGGATTCATTCTTTCGGCCAGCCACAACCCCGGCGGCCCCGAGGGGGATTTCGGGGTCAAGTACAACCTCGGCAACGGCGGGCCGGCGCCCGAGTCGTTCACCGAAGCGGTCGCCGCGCGCACGCGCGTGCTCACCGAGTACCACACGCTCGACACGCCCGACGTCGCGCTCGACACGATCGGCGAACACCAGCTCGGCGGGATGACGGTCGAGGTCATCGACCCGGTTGCGGACTACGCGGCGCTCATGGAGCGGCTGTTCGACTTCGCGGCGATCCGCGGGCTGCTCGCGTCGGGGTTCCGCATCCGGTTCGACGCGATGCACGCGGTCACCGGCCCCTACGCGACCGAGATCCTCGAGCGGCGGCTCGGCGCGCCGGCGGGCACGGTCGTCAACGGCGTGCCGCTGCCGGACTTCGGCGGCGGCCACCCCGACCCCAACCTCACCTACGCGCCCGCGCTCGTGGCCGAGTTGTGGAGCGAGGGCGCGCCCGACTTCGGTGCGGCGAGCGATGGCGACGGGGACCGGAACATGATCCTCGGCCGGCGCTTCTTCGTCACCCCGTCGGACTCGCTCGCCCTGCTCGCGGCCAACGCGACGCTCGTCCCCGCGTACGCGCGCGGGCTGGCCGGGGTCGCGCGTTCGATGCCGACGAGCGCGGCCGTCGACCGGGTGGCGCACGCATCAGGGCTCGCGTGCTACGAAACGCCGACCGGGTGGAAGTTCTTCGGCAACCTGCTCGACGCGGGGCGGATCACCCTCTGCGGCGAGGAGAGCTTCGGCACGGGCAGCGACCACGTGCGCGAAAAGGACGGGCTGTGGGCGGTGCTCTTCTGGCTCAACGTGCTCGCGCGCCGCCCCGGCGAGTCGGTCGAGCAGATCGTCCGCGCGCACTGGGCACGCTTCGGGCGCAACTACTACACGCGCCACGACTACGAGGCCGTGCCGTCCGCGGCCGCGGCGGGCGTGATGGCGCAGGTGCGTGACGCGCTCGCCGCGCTGCCGGGCACGACGCTCGGTGGGCGGACGGTGGCCGCGGCCGACGATTTCGCCTACACCGACCCGGTGGACGCGAGCGTGAGTGAGCATCAGGGGCTGCGCGTGCTGTTCGCCGACGGGTCGCGGATCGTCTACCGGCTGTCGGGAACGGGAACCGAAGGGGCGACGCTGCGGCTGTACGTGGAAGCGTTCGAGCCCGACCCGGCGCAGCAGGACGAGGACACGCAGGCGATGCTGGCGCCACTGCTGCAGGCGGCCGACGAGATGGCGGGGCTTCGGGCGCGGACGGGGCGGGATGCACCGACGGTGATCACCTGAGCGACATGGGGCGGGTGTCGCGCGCCGTCGCCGAGGATGACGCGAGGGAAGGAAGGGCTACTGGACGGGATTGACGGGATTTTGGGGATTGAACTCGTGCAAGAAGGTCCGTCCTGCCAGGACCCAAGAACCTGGGACCTGCCACGAAGGCCCACTCTCGCGGGAGCTCAATCCCCAAAATCCCGTCAATCCCGTCCAATGCTCTTCGGCCTCCCGCGCCCAACCGTACCGGTCCGCGACCGCATCACGGCCGAACGGCCCACGCGAGCCCGTCCGGCTCCCTGCCGGCGGTGACGCGGCCGACGACCGCCAGCGACCGCACGTCGATCACGGCGACGTAGTCGTCGGGCGTGCAGGCCACGTACACGCGCGCGCCGTCGGGCTGCATCTGGATACCGGCCGCGCCGTGTCCGACGGGGATACGCTTCACCACCGCGCGCGTCGCGGCCCGCAGCACGGTCACGTCGGATCCGCCCAACGTCGAGACGAAGGCGAGCGCGCCATCGGGGGTAAACTTGAGCCGGTTGGCGCCGCGCACGTCGGCGGCGAGGGTCTGGACGACGCGGCGGGTGCCGAGGTCGATGACCGAGATCGTGCCGTCGCCCGCGTTCGCGACCCACGCCTCCTTGCCGTCCGGCGACACGTCGAACCCCTCGGCGCCGCGCCCGACCGGGACGACGGTCGACGTCCAATCGGTGCGCGGCGGGCCCGGAGAGGCGCCCGGGGGCGGGCCAGGAGGGGCACCCAGGGGCGGGCCGCCTGGGGGTGAACCGGGCGGCGGGCCACTGGGGCCGCGGGCGGCGCGCGCTTCGAGGATGCTGACGGTGCCCGCGTTGACGTTGGTCGTGATGACGCGCTGGCCGTCGGGCGAGACGATGAGCATGTGCGTGCGGTCCTGCCCCGTGCCGAGCACCCAGTCGACCTGCGCGGTCGCGGGGTCGTAGCGACCGACGACACGCGCCGCCTCGGCGGTGAACCAGACCTTGCCGCCCTGGACGTCGAGCCCGTGCGGGCCGCGGAGCGCGCCGAGTTCGATGACGGGGAGTGCGCGGGGCTGATCGAGGTCGACCGGGGTGAGCGTGTGGTACGCGCCACCGCCGTAGTTCGAGATGTACGCCATGCGACCGTCCGCGGATGCAACGACCTCGTGCGGATCGGGGCCGGAGGGCACCTGCGCGACGATCCGCAGCGTGGCGGGGTCGACGATGCTCAGGACGTGGTCCGTCTTGGACAGGACGAGGAGGGCGGGGGAGACCGTCGGCGCGACGGCGTGGAGGGCAGCGGCGCTGGCGCGGGATGCGGGGATCCGGGCCACTGCGGCGCCAGCGAGCAACATGGCGCCGACGAGGCGGGGGTAGGCGAACGACGGCAGGATGCACCTCTCGGGTCGGGGTGCGCCACGATACCGGCCCCTGGTGGACGGGGCAACTGCGGGGTGGGAGCACGGGGGACGGCCGGAGTCGGTCTGGCGGCGTTGATGAATCGGATGTGAAGCCACGGGAACGGGGCGCCGGGTATGTCCCGCCCCACCGACTCCGACGCTTCAACCCCGCCCGATCAACGCCGCCCGATCAACCCCGCCCGACCAACGCCGCTGCGACCTCCGCCTCACCAATCCCGCCCGTCAACCCCGCCCCACCGCAGCGCGCAGCGCGGCGACCGCGACCTCCAGATCCGTCACCGGGGCCGTGTACGCCAGCCGGAGATGCCCGATCCCCCCCGGCCCGAATGCGCTGCCGGGCACACACGCCACCCCGTACGTGTCGAGCAGGCGCCGCGCGAGCGCGCCCTCCGTCAATCCCGTGCCGGCCAGCGCGGCGGCCACGCGCGGAAACACGTAGAACGCCCCTCCCGGCGGTGCGCACGTCACGCCGTCGATCGCATTGAGCGCGGCGACGAGCCAGTCGCGGCGGCGGCGGAACTCGGCCGTCTGCGCGACGACCGCGTCCTGAGGTCCGGTGAGCGCCGCGACCCCGGCGTGCTGCACGAAGGTCGCCGTGCACGATGCGCTCTGCGTGAGAAGGGCGGTGACCGGCGCGACGAGCCCCGCCGGAACCAGACCGTAGCCCAGCCGCCACCCCGTCATCGCGTACGCCTTCGAGAAACCGTCGACGACGACCGTGCGCCCGGCCATCTCCGGCGCGGCCGCGACGCTCGGATGCCCGGCATGTGGCAGCTCGCCTGGAAGCTCACCTGGAAGCTCGCCGCGCGCGTCGGGATACACGTGCCGCGCGTAGATCTCGTCCGAGACGACGAGCAGGTCGCGGTCGCACGCGAGCTCGGCGATCCCCGCCAGCGCGGCCGCGTCGGCGACCGCGCCCGTGGGGTTGTGCGGCGCGTTCACGACGAGCACACGCGTACGGGGCGTGAGGCGCGCCGCGATCGCGTCGACGTCGAGGGCGAACCCACGTGCCGCATCCAGCGCGTAGCGCACCGCCCGCCCACCGGCAAACTCGGCAACCGCGCCATACGTGCCGTAGCCCGGGTCGGGGACGAGCACCTCGTCGCCCGGGCGGACCGCGGCGAGCAGTGTGGTGAACAGCACCGCCCGCGCACCAGGCGCGACGACCACGCGCGCCGGGTCCGCCGGTACGCCGCGCGCGAGGAGTGCGGCGGCGGCGGCGGCGCGCAGTTCGGGGATCCCGGCGGGGGGGCCGTAGCGGGTATGGCCATCCCGAAGCGCGCGCATCCCGGCCTCGACGATGTGCGGCGGCGTCGGCGCGTCCGGTTCGCCCACCTCCAGGTGCACGACGCGGCGACCGGCCGCCTCCAGCGTACGCGCGGCAGCCAGCACGTCGGTCGCGCCGCTCGCGCCCGCGGCGCCGAGCTGGCGCGCGCGGTCCGCACAGCGGGCGCCCGCATCGGGTTCGTCGCGTGGTGCGGTGCCCGGCGCGTACGCGAGGTCAGGCGTCATGCGTGGCGACGGGCGGATCACGGTAGACATCGCGTGGAGTGGCGGGCGGGGTCGGGGCGGGAGCGACGAGGTCGGGGCGCAGCACGACCGCGCCGTGCAGGTACACGTGCTGAATCGCCGAGCGCGGCCGGTCGCTCGTCGCATGCAGCATCACGCGCACGCAGCGCGGAAGCGCGCCCGGCACGGGGATCTCGAGCGCGCAGAGGAGCGGCACGTCGGTCCACCCCATGTCGTGGGCGGCGCGCGCGGGGAACGTGCTCGTCAGGTCGTGCGTGACGGTGAAGATCGCACTGACGAGGTCGTCGCCGTGCAGCCCGTTCCGCTCGACCATCGCCGCGAGCAGCTCGCGCGTAGCCGCCTTCACCGCGCAGGGCTCGTCGCTGTCGACCGTGATCGCGCCGCGGATCGCGCGCACCGCCATCCCGGGCGGGGTCACCATCGGGCGGCGCCCGCAGCCACGACTGCCGGCGCCGGATCTTCCCCTGCTTCCGCCCGCTGTGGGCCCGCGCGCCAGGCCGCGGCGCGCGCCCAGATCGCGCCGAGCGCGTCGGCGTCGCCGTGGGCGAGAGCCGCGCGCAGTTCGGTGATCGTGCTGGAGAGGCGGGCGAGGGCGGCGTCGGTCTCGGGTGGGGCAGCGCGCAGCACGTCCTGCCACAGCGCGAGCGGACTCGCCGCGAGACGCGTGGCATCGCGCAGCCCTGGTCCGCCGAGCGTCGCGGGGAGGCCGGCGGCGGCGAGCGCGGCGGCGAGCGCGGTCGACGCGAGCTGCGGCAGGTGGCTGAGCGACGCCATCGCCGCGTCGTGCGCCTCGGCCGTGCGGTACTCGACCGCGCACGCGCCCGCGACCGCCCACAGCCATTCGAGCCCTGCACGCACTGCCCGGTCGGCCCGCGACTCGGCCCACACGCGGGCCCCGGTGAACAGGTCCGCGCGCGAGGCGGCGAACCCCGCCTCGTGCGACCCGGCGAGTGGGTGCGTCCCGATGACGCGCGCCTGTGCGGCAGCGTCGAGCGCGGTGGCCGCCGCGCGCTGCAGCCCGGCGGCGTGGAGCACGATCGCTCCGGGCGCGACCTGCGGCAGCAGCGCGTCCGCGACCGCGGCGAGCGCCGGCAGCGGCACCGCGAGCACGACCGCCCCGCCGGCGGGGATCGCGGCCGCGAGTTCGGCTACCCCATCGACGACCTCGATGCCGCCGCGCGCGGCGAGGCAGCGGTCGTCTGCGTCGCGCGCCGTGCCCAACACGCGCACCCCGCGCGCGACGAGCGCCCGCGCGAGCGATCCGCCGATCAGACCGAGGCCGACGATTCCGACGACGCGCTCAGCCATCGAGACCTCCGACGGCCGACCCGGCGGCGGGGCGCGCGCGTTCGAACGTGCCGAGCACGCGGAGATCGCGCGCCGCGCCACGCACGGCGGCGAGGGCGTCGCCCAGGCGCGGGTCGTCGGCGTCGTGCTCGACCTCCACGAAGAAGCGGTACGCCCACGGCACCCCGGTCGGGCGCGACTCGATCTTGCTGACGTTGAGCGCGGCCGCCGCGAGCGGCGCGAGCAGGTGGAGGAGCGCGCCGGGCACGTTGTCGGTCACGGCGATGAGCGCCGTGCGCATGTGCCCCGTGTGCACGAGCGGCGCGCCTGCGGGCGCGCCCCGGTCCGGCGCGGGAGGGCCCGACGAAGCGCTCAGCGGAGCGCCGCCGCGCGCGAGGACGAGGAACCGCGTCTGGTTGTCGGGGCGGTCCTCGACGTTCGCGGCCAGCACCACGAGCCCGAACCGTTGGGCTGCGCCGCGCCCGGCGATCGCGCCGGCGCGCCCGTCATCCCGCGCGGCCACGGCGCGCGCCGCGCCGGCGGTGTCGTACGCGGCGCGCGCCTCGATGTGCGGGTGCGCGGCGAGGAAGCGCCCGCACTGGGCGAGCGCGACGGGGTGGCTCTCGACCGTCGCGACCGTGGCAAGCGTGGCGCCCGGTGGCGCGAGCACGCAGTGGTGCATGGGAAGCACGACCTCGCCGACGACCGTCACCCCCGCCGCGGCGGCGAGCGCGTCGTACGCCGCGACGACGCTGCCGGCCAGCGTGTTCTCGATCGCGAGCACGCCGTGGTCGACGTCGCCCGACTCGACGAGGCGCGCGACGTCGGCGCACTCGCGCGCCGGCACCGGGACGGCCGCGCCCTCCCACCACGCCGCGACCGCCTCCTCGCTATACGCGCCGTGGTCGCCCTGGAACGCGA
>DASWUT010000540.1:0-2093 GCA_036401455.1 Gemmatirosa sp.
CGCGCTGCGCGACAAGCTCCGCGCGCTCGCCGCGGCCCAGGGGCATCCGTTAGGCGAGCCGGCGGGCGGTGCAGACGATGGCGGTCGGGATGCCGCACTCGCCGCCTACGCCGCCGTGCTGGCCCGGGCTCAACTCGACGCCGTCGACGCCGACGCGGAGACGGCACCGCCCGAGGTCGCGACCACGGAGTACACGCGCTACTCGTTCGGCGCACACTTCTGCGAGGTGCGCGTGCTCCCCGCGACCGGCGTGGTCCGCGTCGCGCGTCACGTGGCTGCGTTCGACGTCGGGCGCGTGCTCAACCCGCGCACGACCCTGAGCCAGCTCAAGGGCGGCGTCGTCTGGGGGCTCGGGCAGGCGCTCACCGAAGCGACGCACTACGACCCGCGCTCGGGCAAGGTCGTCAACGACAACCTCGCCGACTACCACGTGCCCGTGAACGCCGACGTGCCGGACCTCGACGCGTTCTACGTCGACGCGGACGACCCGCGCGAGCTGAACCCGTTGGGCACGAAGGCCGTTGGCGAGATCGCGACGGTCGGCGCGGCCGCGGCGGTCGCCAACGCGGTCTACCACGCGACGGGCGTGCGCGTGCGCGACCTCCCGATCACCGCGGACCGGCTGCTCTGAGCGGAACACCACCGCGGGCTGGCGCGGTCGCGGTGCCGGCCGTATGCTCGCCAGCACGCGCCGGCGTGGTACCGGCGCCTCTCCGACCACCTTCGGACGGCTTCCGCCGAGGACAGCGCATGGACGCGTCGAACCCCACTCCCGCCCACGCGTGGGCGACCGCGTGGCTCGCCCGGGTCGCCGCGGGCGAGCTGACGATGAGCCAGCGCGCGCTCACCTCGGTCGAGACCCGCGGCGGTGGGCTGGACGCCGTCGTCGCGGTCGCGAAGGCGCAGGGTGTACACCTCGCGCTGCTCGTCGACGACCGCGGACAGGAACTCGTCGCCGCGAGCACGCACCCGATCCAGGTGCTCTGTTAGGCGCTACCGGCCCCTGTCAGGCGCTCTCCTCGCCAGCGAGCGCGCGCACGGCGGCGAGGGTGTCGACTTCCGCGGCCGGCTTGTCGTCGCGCACGCGCAGGATGCGCGGAAAGCGTAGCGCGTACCCCGCCTTGTGCCGCGCGCTCTTCTGCACGACGTCGAACGTCACCTCCAGCACGACCTCCGGCCGCACCTGCTGAAAGCGCCCGAACTTCTGCACCGTGATCGACTGCAGCCGCTCGGTGAGCGCGACGATCTCGGCGTCCGTGAGGCCGTTGTACGCCTTGCCGACCGTGAGCAGCGTGGGGTCCTCCTCCGACGCGCGCACGGCGAACGTGTAGTCGGAGAGGAACTTCGCGCGGCGCCCGTGCCCCCACTCCGCGCCGACGATCACGACGTCGAGCGTGGCGAGCGCCTTCTTCAGCTTGATCCACAGCTTGCCGCGGCGCCCTGGCGTGTACGGCGAGTCGAGCGCCTTCGCGATGATCCCCTCGTTCCCCGCCGCGCGCGCCTCGGCGAACGCGACCTCGACTTCCTCGGCCGTCGACACAGGACGCTGCGGCGCGAGGCGCGCGTGGAGCGTGCTGGCCTCCGCTTGTGGCCACGGCAGCCCGGCGAGGCGTGCGCGGCGCGCGGTGTACGACTCCTCGATCACGAGTGCGCCGTCCCACGCGAGCACGTCGTAGGCGACGAACTGCACCGGCACCTCCGCCCGCACCGCCGCGTCGGGCGCCTTGCGCCCCAGCCGGCGCTGCATCGCGGTGAACGGCAGCGCACGCAGCGGCTCCAAGGGATCGTAGGCGAGCAGCTCGCCGTCGAGGATCATCCCCGCGCCGGCCGCCGCGCCCAACGCGCCGAGGGCGGTCGCGACCTCGGGGTAGCCATGCGTGATCTCGTCGAGCGTGCGCGAGTAGAGCGCGACGCGCACCGCGCCGTCCGCGCCGCGGCCGACGTGCGCCTGTGCGCGGATCCCGTCGTACTTGTCCTCGACCGCGAACGGCGTCGGCAGCGTGGCCGCGATCGCCTCCGCCGTCTCGAGTGGCTGCGCGAGCATGAACCCCATCGGGTGAAAGAGGGCGAGCTGCGCGTCGTCCAGCCGCCCC
>DASWUT010000541.1:0-2295 GCA_036401455.1 Gemmatirosa sp.
GGACGCCCGCCGCGAGGGCCGGCGCGGTTGGGCCGGCGCCGGTGCGCGCGGCCGCGCACGACCGGTCGGCGCTCGGCTGAGCCGCAGGGAGGCCGCATGTCACCGGCTCGTGCCCCGCAGCGGGGCCGCCCTGCGCCGGCCGCCTCGCGTGGGCGCCGCCGCGCGCCGGGTGTGTTGGTGGGCAAGATCGGTCCGGCGCGCGGCGGCGCGGACGGGTTCGCGCGCAGCCCGAGCGGCAGTGCCCCTGGCGGCCGGACGCGTCGCCGAGCATACTCGGTCGGGAGAGCGTGCGCGAAGGCAGAGCTGACGCCTAACGTTGCGTTGAAGCTGCCAAGTACGCCGGGACGTCCGTGCACCCCGGCGCTCACTGTCACACGCGACCTTCGAGGCGCCCCGAAAGCTTGCAGCTTAACTCTGGCGTTAGCTGGCAACCAACATCCACGTTAGGAGGGGTCGTGGGCGGACGTCGGGTGGTCGCTACACTCACATTCGGGGCCGGTCTGGCCGTGCCGGGCGCGCCGGCCACCGCGCAGGCGGCCGCCACTCCGCCGCGCGACACGCCGACCGCGTTCACGTCCCGCGCGGACGAGGACGCGATGCGCGCGGCGCTCGCGCCAGCGGTCGCGCAGGCGCGCCGCACCTACCCGGCGGCGCGCGCGCGCTACCTGCGCGGGCTCCCCGCTGGGCACCATTTCTTCGTCGCCGCGCTGCTGCGCGATGACGCGGGCCACACCGAGCAAGCGTTCGTGGCCGTCGACTCCGTGGCGCGCGGGCGCGTTTTCGGGCGCATCGCCAGCGACATCGGTCTGGTCCGCGGCTACCGGAGTGGCGACCCGTACACCCTCGCCGAGACGGAGCTTCTCGACTGGACGGTTCAGCGGCCCGACGGCTCCGAGGAGGGGAACGCCGTCGGGCTCGCGCTCGAGGCGTATCAAGCACATCGCCGCATCGCGAGTGTCGGCACCGTCCCGTTCGACTTCACATCTGCCGACGAGAACTTCGCGGTGACCGGCACGTTCGCCGGCACGGTGCGGGTGCGCGGTGACCGCCTCGAGGTGCTGGTCACGCGCGCGGTGGCCCGCGCGCACCCGGACGTGCCGGCCACTGCCCCGCTGCGCAACGTGCGGCTCCGGGCCGACCTGGTCACGCACGTCGACTCTACTGGCAACTGGATCGTCGTGGATTCGAGCGCGTATGCCCTGGTTGCCGCCTCCCTTGCGGGCAGCGTCACGCGCACCGTCGGTCCGCTGCGATTTGTCCTGCCCCGGAGCCAGTCGGGGCCGCTGGCGAGTTACTGGGTCGCCTTCGAGTTCGAGGCGGTCGCGCCGGCGCGCGGGGGACGCCCCGCCGCGCGATTCGCCACGTTCGCGCACGGCAACGAGGGCATGTTCGCCGGCTACCGGTGACCGGGTACCGGCACGGTGCCGAGCGCCTGCCAGCCAACGAGGCGTTGAAGCTGTCGGGTATGCACGGACACTCCTGGCCCGCCTTCCGCCTCCGGCGTGCCGCGACCGCCCACGCACCTTGAAGGCCCGCAGCTGAACTTGGGCGTTAGCCCGCAACGAACGCACTCGCATGGCGAACCCTGACCCGCACTGGCCCGACGTGGCGGCCGACTTCGCGCCGGACGGCAGCCTGCGCGACATCTACGTCGCCGGCGCCGGCGAGGCAGGCTGGGAGGCGGCGCTCGCCCTGGTGCGGCGCCGCTACGGCCCGGCGGCGTTCAGCGTTGACGGCCGACCCGCGGCCCTCCCGGCGCGCGCGGCGGAGTGCTCCGCGCTGCGCGAGGCAGCCGCGCCCGTGCTGGCCTTCGACGTCGGCGGCGTGCGCCTCGGGGCGCACTTCTTCGTGCCGGACGAAGTCGAGTTCGACCTCCGGCCCGAGGAGGTCGGGGGCCCGGCCGAGTTCGCGGCGCTGGTGACGTTCTTGCGAGACCTGGCGGTCGCGGTGGGGCGCCCGGCGGTCCTCACCGCCGAGAACCTGCCCGCCGCGGTCATGCTGCGGGCGGACCCGGCCACCGGCGCCGTGACCCGCCCGCCGGATGCCGGCGCGCCTGCGGGCTAACGAGGCGTTGAAGCTGTCGGGTATGCACGGACGCTCTTGGCCCGCCTTCCATCTTCGGCGTATCGCGACCCACAACGCGCGATTACAGCCCGCAGCTTAACTTTGGCGTTCGGCGGCACCCGCTGGACGACCGAGGGCGAAAGGATGGGGGGCGGCCGGGACGGGGCCGACGCGCGCGGCCGCCCCGGCGGCGGCGCAGATCAGGCGGTCGGGGTGGGCCCGGCGCGCCGC
>DASWUT010000542.1:0-8924 GCA_036401455.1 Gemmatirosa sp.
GGCGGCCGGCGAAGCCCGGCCGCGCGAAGGACGCCGCGGCCACCTCGAGCGGAACGCCGGCGAGCAGCACGACCGCAGCCAGCGACGGCGCGACCGGCCGCGGGGCGAGCATCGGCCGCGCGTATGACGAGCTCCGTGAGCTGATCGTCCACGGGCGGCTCGCGCCGGGCAGCCGCATCGTCGAGAGCGAGATCGCAGAACGCCTGCACGTCAGCCGCACGCCCGCGCGCAGCGCGCTGCACCGGCTCCGTCAGGAGGGCTATGTCACGGCCGTCGACCGGGCAAAGGAGCAGCGCCTGATCGTCGCCCCGCTCACGCGCGAGGACGGCCGCGAGCTGTTCTACATCGTGGGGCAGATCGAAGGACTCGCCGCGCACGCCGGCGCCGAGCTGCCGGCCCCCGCACGGACCACCCTCGTGCGCGAGCTGCGGCAACTCAACCAGAAGCTCGCGCAGGCCGCACGCGTCGCGAAGCCCGACCCGCTCCGCATCTTCGATCTCGACACCGCGTTCCACCGCGCGTACGTCGCCGGCGCGGCCGGAGCGCGGCTGCTCGCGCTGCACGACGCGATCAAGCCGCAGGCCGAGCGGTACGCGCGGCTCTACACGAACGCGCTGCTCGACGAGATCGCGACCTCGGTCGCGGAGCACGCCGCCGTCATCCGGGCGATCGAAGCCGGCGACCCCGCGACCGCGCAGCAGGCGGTCGAGACGAACTGGCGCAATGCGGCGGCGCGTCTGGCGCGCGTCATCGGGACGGTCGGCGAGCGCGGGGCGTGGTAGGCGGCGCACCGACACCAGGGCCGAGCACCCGGACCGCGGCACGACGATCCCACTCCGCCGGCTGAGGCGCGCACGCCGCAGCGGTCAGCGCGCCGCCGCCCGCGTCGCCCGCTCGTGCCCGATCGTCCGGTCGAAGAAGGCCGCCGTCGCCGAGTCGACCGCGACCTGGTTGGCGTGGCGCAGCAGGTGGTGCGTCTCGTCCGGCAACACCAGTTCGTCGAACGGCACCCGCGCCGCCGCGAGCCGCCGCGACAGGTCGACCGTCTGCGCGAAGCGCACGTTGCGGTCGTCGTCGCCGTGGATGAGCAGGACCGGCGACCGCCACGTCGCCATCGACGCGACCGGCGACGACCGCCAGGCCACGGCCAGCGCGCGCCCCGCGTCCGGCGCCTGCTCGTAGCGGTCGCGGGCGAGCGGGCCCGTCCCGAGCACGCGCTCGGCCGTCCAGTCGTGCACGCCGTGGATGTCGACGCCGGCCGCGAAGAGGTTGGAGTTGCGCGCCAGCGCCATCGCGGTCAGAAAGCCCCCGTACGACCCGCCGTAGATGCCAACGCGCGCCGGGTCGACGTCGGGCCTCGCGCGCAGATACGCGGCCGCGGCCTGCACGTCCTGGTACTCCGCCGCGCCCTGCGCGCCCGCGTTGGCCGGCCGTTGGAACTCGACGCCGTATCCGATGCCGAGGCGGTAGTTGACGCTCAGCACGATGTACCCGCGGCTCGCAAGGTACTGGTTGAGCGCGTACGTGTTGCTGTAGTAATCGGAATAGTGCCAACCGAGCAACATTTGGCGCGGCGGACCGCCATGGACGAACACCACCGCCGGCCGTCGCCCACCGGCGGGGGCGTCCCCCGCGGGCACGAACAGCTGCGCGTGCACCTCGACGCCGTCGGGCGCGCGGTACACGACGGGCGTCGGCACGACGAGCCGCGCCGCGGGGAAGTCCGCGGGCAGCTCGGCCGCGCCCAACACGCGCGGTGTCGGCGCCGTGGCGTTCGCGGTGATCATCATCGGAAGCGGCGGCCGCTGCGCGGTCGCGCCGACGAAGGCGAGTGTCTGTCCGTCGCCGGTGAACACCGGCGTCCACTCGAGCCCTGTACCCGGCGTCACCACCTCGGGCGCGGCCCGGTCGACGGGAACGCGGACGACGTGCCGCCGGTCGACGTCGCCAGGGGTCGTGCCCATGTTGGCCGAGAAGACGAGCGTCCGCCGGTCGGGGCTGAGGCGCACGTGCTCGGCCATGTAGTGCCCGGGCGTGAGCAGGAGTGGCGCCTGGCCGCCCGCATCCCGTGCGTCGTCGCGCACCGAGTAGAGGTGAGGCCAGCCGTCCAGGTTGGCGAGGAACACGACGCGGCCACCTGCCGCCCAGTTCAGATTCGGTCCGCCATCCGTGGTCGGCACCGAGCCGCGCAGCGTCTCCGGGCCGTGCCAGAGCTGCTGCCCTGCCCCGCTCGTCGCGTCGGCCGTCCAGATCGCCCACGGCGTCGCGCGCCGGACGAGCAGCGAGTCCGCCGGACCAATGAACGGGGCGCGGCGCACGAACGTGATACGGCGCCCGTCAGGCGACCACTGCGGCGAGCCGTCGCGCGCCGTCGACGGCGCGAGCCACACGATCGGCGCCGAATCGCTCGTGAACACGCCGACGAACGCGTGATCGCCACGCCCCGAGACGAAGGCGAGCCGCGAGCCGTCGGGCGACCACTGCAGATCCGACGCCTCGCCCCGCGCGGCCAACAGCCGACGCGCCGGCGCGGAACCGTCGAGCGGCGCCGTCCACACCTGGTGGTCCTTGATGAATGCGAGACGGTCACCGTGCGGCGCGATCGCGGGGTCGTCCCCGCCGTCCGCGATCACGTGTGGCGCGCCGCCGGTGAACGGCACCGCCCAGAGCTGCTGCACCGGCGCGACCGGGCTGGACGCCGGGTTAGGCGGCGCGTCGGCCCAGTTGGCACCGTGCTCGCCACCACGGACGTACACCACGTAGCGACCGTCCGACGACAGCGAGACGCTCGTCAGCTCCTGACCGTCGTCGGCCGTGTAGCGCGTGAGCTGCCGCGGCACGAAGTCGGGGCCTTCAGCGGCCCAGACGTTCCGCCGCCCGCGCTCGTCGAGCGCCCACGCCAGCCGCGCGCCGGTCGTCGCGGCGGTGAGCTCGGTCGGAAACGGATACGCCTTCAACTGCGCCAGCGTGAACCCACCCGCAGCCGGTTGCGCGGCGGCGGTCGCGGCCAGCCCAGCCACCGCGGCGAGCGCGATCGCGCCACCCCGAGCGGCGCGCCGATGATCACTCCTCATGCGGCTCACTCCGCGCGCGGTGTGGCGCCGACGCGTGCGAACGTCACGCCGAACACGCGCACCGAGGCGACCCCACCCGCGCCGTCGGGCTGGAACACGACCGTCGACGGGTCGTCAAGCGGATCGGCCCACCGCGCGCGGAACGTGTCGTACTGCCAGTGCTCGAGATCCCCCGCCCGCTTGCTACCGTACGTCAGGTGCAGCGCGCCACCGCTCGCGGACACGGCTACCGTGCCGAACGTGGAATCGGTGTACGATCCCGCGTAGCGCTCGAGCGGGAGCGACGGACGCGTGCCCATCGTTCGATGCGCCTCCGCCTCCCGCACCGCCGCGGCCTCCTGCGCGTGCTCGCGCGCAAACAGCGCGAGGAGTTCCGCGCTCCAGTCGCGCGGTGCACCGCCGGCCGCGCCCCCTGCTCCCCCGCCCTGCGCGTCCAGGTAGGCGTCGAACACACGGTACATGAGCGCGTGGCGCAGCTCGGCGTGGTCGAGGTTCGCGAGCACGTACACGCCGACGCGCCGCTCCGGCAGCAGGCCGATGATCGCGCTCATCCCGTCGATGCTGCCCGTGTGCATCGCGACCGGCTCTCCGCGGTAGTCCTGCAGGAACCACCCGAACCCGTACGTGAAGAAGTGCGGGCGGCTGAGCGAGGTCGCGGGGTACGTCGCCGCCGGCGCGATCGTCTGCGGCGAGAAGATCTCGCGAAAGGTGGCGGGCTTGAGCAGCGGGCGCCCGTTCACCCGGCCGCTGTCGAGCACGAACCGCATCCAGCGCGCCATGTCGCTCACGCTCGACCACACCGATCCCGCCGCCTTCACCGCGTCCACCGCGCGGTTGGGCACCACGCGCACCGTGTCGTGCACCTCCGCGTGCGGCGTCGCGACGTCGGCACCGCCGGCCACGGCGGCGAGCGTGGGCTCGGTCTCGTGCATGCCGAGCGGCCCCCAGATGCGCGTGCGCAGGAACGTCTCCCACGGCATCCCCGACGCCGCCGCGACGACGTCGCCCGCGACGGCGAACATGATGTTCTGGTAGACGAAGCCCGAGCGGAACGGGTACGCGAGCTTGAACGTGCCGACGCGCCGCACGATCTCGTCGTGCGAGTAGCCGCCGTCCGTCCAGAGTAAATCCGCGTTGCCGAGCCCGGCGCGGTGCGTGAGCAGATCACGCACAGTGATCGCGCGCGTCACGTACGGATCGGCGAGCCGGAATCCCGGGAGGTACGTGATCACCGGGTCGTCCCACCGCACCTTGCCCTCGTCGACGAGCATGCCCAACGCGACGGCGGTCATCGCCTTGGTCGTCGAGCCGATCGCGAAGCGCGTGTGCGCGTCGACCGCGTCCGACGCGCCGAGCCGCCGCACGCCGTAGCCCTTCGCCAGGACGACCGAGTCGCCCGAAACGACGGCGACCGCGAGCCCGGGGACGTGCCAGGCGTGCGCGGCGCGCGCCGCATACGCGTCGATCGAATCGGCGACCGCGCCCGCCACGGGCGCAGCGCGCTGTGCCACCGCGACGGCGGGCACGGCCGCGCCGACCACGCCTAACGCCTGGAGCGCGAGTGCCGCGGCGGCCCGGGACCGTTGGCGGGGGGTGCGCATGCGCGGTTACGAGTGCGTCCCGTTGAGGGTGGGGTTGTTGTTGCGCTCGAGGTCCGGGAGCGGGAAGCAGAGCTGACTTCCGTACATCCCGCCCTTGACCGGGAACGGCGTCCCTGGTGGCGGCACGAGCGGCACGTTGAACCGGATCATATCGTTGAGCCGCTGTCCTTCGAGAAACAGCTCGCGCCGCCGCTCCTCCTTCACCTGCGTCAGCACGTCCGCCGCGCTGCCGCCCGCGTAGGGCGCGATTCCCGCGGCGGCGTGCAACGCGTTGATCGCCGACACCGCCGTCGTCACGTCTCCCGCCGCGACGCTCGCCTCGGCCACGATCAGTCGCGCCTCGCGCCACGAGGCGATCGGGATCGGCGTCGACGACGTCGGGTACTTGGCCGGGCGCCAGATCTCGGTCGCCAGGTCCTGCCCCTTGCTGCCCGCGTCCATCACCACCACGCGCGGGTCGGGCGCGCCGTTCCACGTCACGTGGCGAAACACCGAATCCACGCTCGAGAAGTTGCCGCGGTACGTCTGCGTGTTGACCAGGTTCTCGCGGCGCGCGTTCACCGCCGAGTACGTGGCGTTCTTGACGAAGCCGTCGGGGACGAGCGACGCGTCGGCGAGCGCCTCTGGAAGCCTGTTCTGATCGAGGCGCGCCCGCGCGCGTCCGACGCGCGCCATCTCGAGCGTCGCGGTGTCGTTGGCCGCCGTCGCCGCGGTGATCGCGGTCGTGAACCGTGCTTCCGCCGCGGCCGCCATCTGCGCGCGCGACAGCTCGGGGCCGAGGTCGATCGCCCCCGTGCACATTCCCTCGGCGAGCAGCACGAGCGAGTAGCCCGCGTACGCGGCGGCCTGGCCGATCAGCCCCTGGCGGCCGGGCACCTGCGCATCGGTCCACCCCTGCAGGGCCTTCGTCAGCTGATCTCCGTCGTAGCGCGCGACGGAGATCGGCGTGTACAGGCCAGGCACCTGCGTCTGCCCGCACGCCGTGCCGGCATAGTAGGTGAGAGACGGGATGATCGTGCGCCGGTCGTAGTCCCAGCCAACTTGATTGAGCTGCGCGTCGTCCAACTCGTCGCCGACGAGGCCGGCGGCGACGATGTAGTTGGTGAGCGCGCATTCGTAGTCGCCGATCGCGCTGTTCATCAACAGCTGCGCGTTGGCGGGAACGTAGAGCTGGTCGGCGACGACCCGGCTCGGCGCGGTCTGGCTCAGCTGCGTGATGTCGCGGCACCCATTGATGGCCGGGGCGAGTGCGACGGCGAGCGCGATCGCGGCGCGCGGGCGCCGCGACACCGGATGGGGGCGAAGCATGGCGAGTCCTCTCGCGAACGTCGTGGGCATGGGCCGGCTCAGTAGCGAAGGGAGATCGAGGCGAGGAGCTGCGCGAGCGTCGGCGTCACCGCCTGGGAGAACGCCGCCTGCTGGCCGATCACGCCGGCGCGGCTCTCGGGGTCCAGCCCCTTGTAGGAGGTCCACAGGTGCAGGTTGCGCCCCGCGAGCGTGAGCGTCGCCGCCCGCGCGCGCAGCGGGGCCGCGAAGCGCGCGGGCAGCTCGTACGCGGCCGACACCTCCCGCAGCCGCGCAAACGACGCGTTCTGGATGAACGAGTTGGCGTAGACGAGCCCCGAGCCGTTCTGCACGTCGGCGATGTAGTTGGGCGAGAACTGCGTTGGACGATAATTCGCGAGGCACTCGCCGAAGATCGAGCAGCGGATCAGTTCGTCCGCGTTGAGCAGCTTGTTGCCGGCCTTGAAGTCGACGAGCCCGTACAGGCGGATGCGCTTCTGCAGCGTGACGGTCGTCCCGAACGCGCCGACCACCTTGGGCGTCGGCGTACCGAGGAAGACGACTGGCGCCTGATCGCACGAGACCCGTCCGCCGGTGCCGTTGTCGCACTGCAGATTGGTCGCGGCGCCGGTGGCGTCGAGCGTCGCGCTGACGACCTTCTTGGCGAAATAGCCGGCGATCGGGTAGCCCTGCACGTCGCGTTGCGGCAGCCCGGGGATCGCGACGAACGGAATGCCGCCAAGGTCGTCGATGCGGTCGCGCGCGGTGCCGATGTTGCCCGTCAGCTCCACGCCGACGTTGGAGCGCTGCACCGCGTCGTAGCGCGCCTGCAGCTCGACGCCGTGGTTGCTGATCTGCCCGATGTTGACGAACTGCGATCCCGGGAAGCCGCCGGACGGCGCGTTGGGCCGCGCGAGGATCGCGTCGTGCACCTTCTTGTTGAAGTACGTGAAGTCGAGGCTCAACCGCCGGAACAGCCCCGCCTCGAAACCAACCTCGAATTCCTCTCCACGCTCCGGCTTGAGGTTCGAGTTGCCGACGAACTGTGGCGACACGGCCGGGCGGTCGAGCGTGCCCGTCACGGGCTGGTACGTGCGGAGCGCGGCCGAATCGCTCGGCTGCTGCCCCGACGCGCCGAATGCCGACCGCAGCTTGAACGCGTTGATCGCGGAGGCGAGCGTGCTGCCGCGCCACCACGACTCCTCGCTCAGGACCCACGTCGCGGCCACTTTGGGGTAAACGGCGTACCGATACGATTTACCGAACGCGCTGTTGTTGTCGATGCGCACCGCGCCGGTCAGGAACGCGCGGTCGTGCAAGCCGATCTGCTCCTGCGCGTAGAAGCCGAGCGTCTTGTTGATCAGGTAGTCCTGGCTCCCGGTGGTGATCGCCGCGGCGGCCGCGGTGCTCACGCCCGGCGCGGGGAATTCGGTCCCGTTGACCTGCGAGAGGTTCACGCGCCGGCGGTAGAACTGCGCGCCGACGGAGAACGCGGACGACAGCGCCGGCGTGAGGGTGGCGCGCGCGCTCGCGTTGTACGCGGCGGTGATGTAGCTGACGGTGCGCAGGTCTTCCTGGATCTGCCCGAGTGCGGCGGCCGGTGCGAAGAAGATCGCATCGCTCGGTGAGGCGAAGCGCTGCAGCCCCTGATTGTCCTCGTTGGTCAGGTCGAGGCCGAGGTTGACCGTCTGCGTGAACCACCCCGTCGGGCGGTTGTTGAGCGCGACGCTCGTCGTGTAGCGGTTGACGTCCTGCGTGTTGGCGTACACGTCCCAGATCGTCTGTGGCGGCGCCTCGAAGAAGCCCCGCGCCGGCCCGCCCAGAAAGAGCGGCCCCCCGTAGATCGTCGAGAACAGCGCGCTCGCTCCGTAATCGGCCCCGAGGTCCGTGTGGCCCGCGATCACGCCGAGGCTCGTCGTGACGTCGAGCTTGTCGCTCGGCACCACCGACAGGTTGACGCGGCCGTTGAAGCGGCGGTCACCGTTGTTCGGCTCGATGCCCGTGTCCTGGTCGTAGCCGCCCGACGCGTAGTAGCGGATGACCGGCGAACCACCCGAAAGGTTGAGCTGGTAGGTCTGCAGGCGCCCGGTGTTCCAGATCGGCGTGCCACGCGCGGCCTCCTGGTCCGACCCGTTCCAGGAAATCAGCGCACCGGTCGTGGCGTCCTTGCCGTAGTTGGTCTGGATCCGCCCGCCCGGATTCTGAAAGGCCTCGCTGCCCTGGCGCACGACGGCGTTCCACTGCGCGGGCTCGCCTGCCTGCCCGTGCTTCGTGATGATCTGGATGACGCCGTTGGCGGCCTCGGTGCCGTAGATCGTCGCCGCGGCAGGGCCCTTGATGATCTCGATCGACGCGATGTCCTCGGGCGCGATGTCGTTGAAGCGCGAGGCGACGGCGCCGCCCTGCTGCCGCGTGCCCGTGCCGACGTCGTTGGTCACCCGTACGCCGTCGACGTACAGGAGCGGCTCCTGCGTGAGCGAGATCGTCGAGCGGCCGCGGATGTTGATGTCCGGACCCGCGCCCGCGCGCCCGGTCCCCGAGACCACGATCACCCCTGCGGCCCGTCCATTGAGCAGCTGCCCCACGCTCGTCACGCCAGCGCGGCCGACCTCGGCCGTCGCATCGATGCGCGACACGGCGTTGCCGACGGCGCGCTGCTGTTCGCCGCCGGCGGTTCCGGTGACGACGACGGCGTCGAGGTTGACGGTCGCCTCGGTCAGGACGAGGCGCGCGTCACTCGCGCCGACGCGCACGCGCTGCGTGAAGGGCTGGAAGCTGAGCCGGCGCACGCGGAGCGTGACCTGTCCCGCGGGGTCGGCCACGACGCCACGCAGGCGAAAGCGACCGGCCGCGTCGGTCGTTGCGTTGATCTGCGTGCCCTCGACGAGGACCTGGGCGCCCTCGACCGGCGTGAGCGCGCCGGCGCGCACGACGGTCCCCGCGATCGTCGCCTGCACGTCGGCAG
>DASWUT010000543.1:0-7925 GCA_036401455.1 Gemmatirosa sp.
CCGACAGCGCGCTCGTTCCGATCGCGCGCCGGGAGCTGGACCGCCTCGGCAGCGCCTAACGCATGACGTCGTTCCGTTCCCGCCGCGCGCTCGTCGCGGTCGCCATCGTGTTCGTGGGCGCGGCGCCCGCGCGCGCGCAGACGCTGCTCATCCCGATGGACGATGGGCAGCGCAACCACCTCCGCGCGTACGGGCTCGTGTACAACGCGCTCAAGGACGGGCAGAAGGCCGAGTGGCTGCTGAACTACCGCGGCGGCGCGTTCTTCGTCCCCGACCTGCCCGAAATGCGACGCCGCGCCGCGCTCGCCGGCGTCAGCGTCGAGCCCGAGGACGCGGTCCAGGTGGCCGACGTGCGCCGCGAGATGGCCGGCGGCAACATGGACGCGGTGCCGCTCGAGAAGGCGCCGCGCGTCGCGATCTACACGCCCCCGGGCGCACAGCCGTGGGACGACGCGGTCACGCTCGCGCTCACCTACGCCGGCATCCCGTTCGAGAAGGTCTGGGACGACGACGTGCTGAGCGGCGCGCTCACCAAGTACGAGTGGGTGCACCTGTTCCACGAGGACTTCACCGGCCAGCAGAACAAGCTGGCGCTCACCTATTCGCAGGCGCCCTGGTACCGCGAGCAGCACGCGATGCTGTTGGACGCGGCGGCCCGTCACGGGTTCGCGTCGGTCCCCGCGCTCAAGAAGGCGGTCGCGGAGCACATCCGCACGTACGTCGAGAACGGCGGCTTCCTGTTCGCGATGTGCGGCGCGACCGAGTCGCTCGATCTGGCAATCGCGGGCGAGGACGTGAACTTCGCGGGCTCGGCGGCCGGTGGGCCGCCCCCCGATCCCGATGCCGACCGCAAGATGCTCTGGGCGCGGTCGTTTGCGTTCCAGAACGCGCACCTCGCGCCGCCGTACGTCACGGCGCTGTCGGACATCGACGGACACCAGGTCAACGTGCCCGGTCGACGGCAGCCGTTAGGCACGTTCCAGCTGTTCGCGTTCTCGGCCAAGTTCGATCCCGTGCCGTCGATGCTCGTCCAGGACCATCGTACGAGCATCCCCGACTTCTACGGCGTGACGACGTCGTTCATGAAGGCGACCGTCAAGCCGGGCGTGACCGTACTCGCGACCGAGGATGGCGCGCCCTGGGTCAAGTACATCCACGGCGACTACGGCAAGGGCGCGTGGACGTACCTCGGTGGACATGACCCGGAGGACCCGCAGCACGCGATCGGATCGCCGCCGACAGATCTGGCGTTGCATCCGGATTCGCCGGGGTACCGGCTGATCCTCAACAACGTGCTGTTTCCGGCGGCGAAGAAGAAACCGCGCAAGACCTGAGGCCATCGGCGCCGCCCGCACCGGCGCCCGGACGACCTGTGACGCGCGCCGAGTGTCGCGCCCCCTTTCGGTGTATGTTGGGGGACCCCGACGCGCACCGTGGTCCTCTCCACCTCCCCCCTCCCACTCTCGACCGACGGCCGCCTCGCGCGACCCGCCGCGGCCGCGATGCGCGCAGCGATCAAGCTCGCCGGCGGCCGCGAGGTGTGCTTCGCCTGCACCGTCGACGACGGCGGGATCGTACGCACCGCCCGGGTCGTCGCGCGCGGCGACGTGCGCAGCGTGCTCGCGCTGCCCGGGTTCGCCGAGCGCGGCGAGATGCTCGTCCACAACCACCCGAGTGGCGTGCTCGAGCCGTCGGGACCGGACATGGACGTCGCGTCGCGCATCTACGGCAACGGCGTCGGCTTCGGCATCGTCGACAACGATGCGTCCGAGCTCTACGTCGTCGTCGAGGTGCCGCGCGTCGCCCAGGTCGCGCTCGACCCCGACGCGGTCGCCCACGACCTCGGCCCCGACGGACTCATCGCCGCGCACATGCGGCAGTACGAGGACCGGCCCGGCCAGCGCGCGCTCGCCGACGCGGTGACCGCGCTCTACAACGACGGCGGCGTCGGCCTGCTCGAGGCGGGCACCGGTGTCGGCAAGTCGATGGGCTACCTGGTTCCTGCGCTGCGCTGGGCCGCGGCGGCGGGCGAGCGCACCGTCGTCTCGACGGCGACGATCGCGCTGCAGGAGCAGCTGGTCGGCAAGGACCTGCCGTTCCTCGCCGACGCGCTCACCGATCAGCCGGTGCGTTACGCGCTGCTCAAAGGCTGGCGCAACTATCTGTGCCGCGCACGACTCGACCAGGCGATGCTCGGCGGTGCGGCGCTGTTCGAGGCCGGTATGCGCGCGGAGTTGGGCACGCTCGCGGCATGGGCCGGTCGCACGGGCGACGGCTCGCTCGCCGACCTGCCGACGCCGCCCCGCCCCGAGGTCTGGGACGAGGTCTCGGCCGAGCCCGATCTGTGTACGCGCACACGCTGCGCGCACTTCGAGCAGTGCTTTCTGTTCAAGGCCCGGCGTGAGGCCGCGCAGGCCGACGTCATCGTCGTCAACCATCACCTGCTGCTGAGCGACGTCGCCGTCCGCCGCACCACTGGTAACTGGGACGACGCGGCCGTGCTGCCCGCGTACAAGCGACTGGTGGTCGACGAGGGGCATCACCTCGAGGACGCCGCCGCCGCCCACCTCGGCACCGCGGTCACGCGGCGCGCGCTGCAACGCGCGTTCGCTCGGCTCGACCGCAAGGGGAAGGGGCTGCTCTCCGCGCTCGTCGCCAAGCTCGCCGCCTCGACCGACCTGCTCAGCGTCGCGAGTCTCGAGCTCGTGCAATCGCGGCTCGTTCCGTCCGCGCACGCGGCGCGCGACCGCGCAGACCTCGTCTTCGATCTGTTGCAGACCTGGTGTGAGCGACAGGGCCAGCCCGTCGTGCGCCTCACCGAGACGTTCGCGCGTGACCCCGTCTGGGCGGGCGGGCTCGCGAACGCGCTCGACGAACTGCTCACCGAGGTCGAGTTGCTGCACGACGGCTTGCGCCTCGTGCGCGAGCGGCTCGAGACCGACGAACGCAAGCTCGAAGCGCTCGCACCGCTCCTCGGCGAGGTGCGCGCGGTCGCCAAGCGGTTGCAGGCGGCGGGCGACGGGCTCGGGCGCGCGCTCAAGCCCAAGGCCGCCGACCGCGACACGACCGTGCGCTGGGTCGAGCTGCGGGGCAAGGAGCGCAACGTCGTCGTGTCGAGCGTGCCGCTCGACCTCGCGCCGATTCTGCGCGAGGATCTGTTCAAGCGCGTCGAGACCGCCGTGCTCACGAGCGCGACGCTCGCCACGCGGCCACGTGGCGCGGACGCACTCACCGCGCGTGCCGCCGACGTGCGCGACGCGCCCGCGTCCGACGCGTTCGCCTTCCTTGCCGGCCGTCTGGGCCTCACGCGCCCCGACTTCACCCCGCGCACGGCCGCGCTGTCGTCGCCGTTCGACTACCCGCGCCAGGCGCTGCTCGTCGTCCCGACCGACACGCCGCCGCCCAACACCGACGCGGGGCGGCATCTGCTCGCGGTGGTGCGCCACACGCTCGACCTCTGTGCAGCGAGCGACGGCGGTGCGTTCGTCCTCTTCACGAGCCACAAGGACGTGAAGGCGGCGGCCGACGAACTCCGCGCGCGCGGCGCGGACCGCCGCTGGCCGCTGCTCGTCCACGGCGAGGACGGGCGCGATGCGCTGCTCCGCCGCTTCCGTGAGAGCGGGCGCGCGGTGCTGTTAGGCACCGCGACGTTCTGGGAAGGTGTCGACGTTCCCGGCGATGCGCTCCGCGCGATGGTGATCGCGAAGCTCCCCTTCCGCGTTCCGAGCGAGCCGGTGACGGCGGCGCACTGCGAGGCGATCGAGGCGAAGGGCGGTGACAGCTTCCGTGATTACATGCTGCCCCACGCCGCACTGCGACTCAAGCAGGGGTTCGGGCGACTGGTCCGCACTGCCGCGGACCGCGGCGTCGTCGTGCTCTCGGACTCGCGGGCGGTGACGAAGGGCTACGGACGCGACCTGCTCGCGAGCCTGCCGCCGGCCGCGCGCGTGGTCACGCCCTGGGCGCGGGCGCTCGCCGAGGTCGAAACGTTCTACCGCGGTCGAGTTCCGGTCGGGGACGCCGCGTAGCGCGCGGCCCGGCTACCGGCGCCCCGGTCGCCGGGTCGTGATCCGGATGACGCCGTTGCCCCCGCGAACGCCGTAGATGCTGATGTCCTGCGCGTTCTTCAGCACCTCGATCTTCTCGATGTCGTACGGGTTCAGAAAGACGATGCCCCCGCTGCCCTTGGGAAGCGGCGTCCCGTCGATGATGTAGAGCGGCTCGTCGCCGTCGCCATTCGACGAGACGGTGCCGCGCATGCTGATCTGCAGCCCGCCGTCAGCGCCCAACGAGACGTTGACGCCGGCGAAGCGGCCCGCGAACAGCCGTTCGATCGACTTGCCGTCACCGATCGCCACCGACGACGTGTCGTGCGCGGCGCGCGCCGCCCGCGCCTGCGCCAGAGCGACGGGCGCCGGATTTTGAGCGGCGACCGCGCGCGCGGCCATCTCGACGGTGAGGCGCGTGTCGATCGTCGAGTCGCGCGGAACGACGACCCGTTGCTCGACGGCCAGTGCGCGGCCGAGGGCTTCGAACTGCGGATCGATGACCGACACCCTGTACGGTCCCGGCAGCAGGTCGGCGAACTCCGCGACGCCGGCCGAATCGGCGGTGCGCGTGAAGTCGGTCCCGTCGAGGCGGGCCACCGCGCCCGCCGCGGGACGGCCGCGCGCGTCGGTCAGGTGCAATCGCCAGTCACCGAGCGGCGCGTTCCAGGTGTCGCCACCCGGCCACGTGACCCGCGCCAGCTCGCCCCCGATCTCGCGAACGTCGAGGTGTGACGCGTGCGGGCGGGTGCCGTAGTTGGGCGCGCCGTACGCCGACGACCCGCCGAGCGACTCGCGGCGCGCGTCCTCGTCGGCGTCTTCGGTGCCCGTCACGAGTCGGAGCGACCAGCGGTCGATGAACGCCACGCCGGTCGGCATCTCCCGAAACGAGACGTGTCCGCCCGGGTGCAGCGCGCTCACGTTGCGCGAGAGCCCGACGTAGCGGAACGTGAGATCACGCAGCGACCGCGCGACCGTATCGACCCAGAGCACGCCGTCTACGTCGATCCGTCCGCCCTGCTCGCGCGGCGGCGCGAAGCCCAGCCCGACGTCCTGCGCACGGTCGGACTTGACGACCCGGAAGCAGTAGCCGGCGGCGAAGTCGTCGTCGACGAGCGTTCCCGCATCGGGCGCGAAGTACCGGGCGCCGCCGGCGCTGTTCTCGCGGAACCCGTCGGCGACGAACTCCGCGCCCGTGCGACTCGCGCCGAATGGCTCGGCCATCGCGGAGCTCGTGCGTACGTGCACGGTCTGGCGAACGATCGCCGCGGGGCGTTCCTCGTCGCGTCCGTCGCCCTTCTCCGCCTCACCGGGCGCGATCTCTCGGTCGTAACTGAACACCGTCAGCGAGCGCGGCTGCTGCTCGCCGGCGATCACCGTCGCGAGGAGGCCGGCCCGCACCTGGTCGAGCAGGCCGAGCGCGGCCGCCGTGTTCGTCTGCCGCGGGCAGCGGGCGGCCGCGCGTACGCGCACCGGCGCGAGCAGGGGCGGGACCGCGGCGAGCGCGACCTCGTGCGGAAGGGCGCCACCGACTTCGAGCGGCACGTCGGCAGGTCGGAACCCCATCCGCAGCACGCGCAGCCGCCGCGCCGCGCGAGATCCGGCGAGGTGGTATCGCCCAGCTTCGTCGCTCACCGTCTGGCCGACCGTGTGGTCGAGCGAGTCGCGTAGCAACACCGCGGCTCCCGCCAGTGCGCGCCCGGAGGTGCTGTCGCGCACCACGCCCTGCATCGCGCCAGGCGCCGGTCCAACCCCGACCTGCGCGACGAGCGGCCGTGCGAGACACGCACCGCTGACGGCGGTCGACGTCGCCGCAAGGGTGAGCAGCGAGCGGACACGGGACGCGTGTCGCTTTGAACCAAGCGAACGGGACATGAGCGACATGGCCTCAGGGTGTCCGAGCAGGAAACATGTGTGTGCGCGGACAGTGCCGCCGGCACGGAGGAACGGCTCGTCGCAAACATGCTTTCGGGTTAGGAACGCGCAAGACTTGCGGCGCAACCCACCGGGCCGGCGGCCCACGCGTATTCTTCGCGCGAGGCGCACGCGGGGTAAACGGTTCACCGCGCCCCGGCGTGTCGTCGTCATCCTCCTGCCCGCTGTCATGTCCGAATCGCCCGTCCGCCCCGGCAAGATCGTTTGCGTCGGCCGTAACTACCTCGACCACGCGCGCGAGCTCGGCAACGACGTTCCCACGCGTCCGCTGCTCTTTCTCAAACCGCCGTCGAGCGTCATCGCGTCCGGCGCGGCCATCGAGCTGCCGTCGGCGGAAGACAGCACGCACGTGGACTACGAGGGCGAGATCGGGGTCGTCATCGGGACGCGCGTGCGCCGCGCCGACGAGGCGACGGCTGTGCGCGCGGTCCGGGGCATCGTGGCGCTCAACGACGTGAGCGCGCGCGACCTGCAGCAGTCGGAGCCGCAGTGGCTTCGGGCCAAGGGCTACGACACCTTCTGCCCGATCGGCCCCGAGTCGCCCGCTCCCGACGACCTCGCGTCGCTGACCGTCGTCACGCGCCTGAACGGTGCGGAGCGGCAGCGCGGCTCCGCGCGCGAGATGGCATTCGCGATCCCGATGCTTCTCGCGTATATCTCGCGGGTGATGACGCTCGAGCCGGGCGACGTCGTCGCGACCGGAACGCCGGCCGGCGTTGGGCGGATCGCGCCGGGTGACGTCGTCGAGGTTGAGGTGGTCGGTCACAGTACGGTCAGCAATCCGGTCATCGCGTCGGTCGCCTGACATGCCGTCCACGCCAGGATCCTTTCACCCCATCGCGGGGTAGCCGTCCGCCATGTTGTCGCTCAAGCGGGGAACCGGTTCGTCGTCCGACCTCATGGGCGCACGCCGCACGCGACCGCGTGGCGCGCTCGTCGCCTCGGTTGGCGTCAACGCGTTCATCATCGGGGCCTTCTTCGAGGCCCTGACGCTCGGCTATCACTGGCGCGATACCGACCGACGCGCCGCAGCGCCGGTCGAGGAGCACATCGCCTTCGTCCAGGCGCCGCGCGCCCAGGGGCCTTCGACGCCGGGCCGGAGCGGCGGCGATGGCCGTCCGCTGAGCGCGACGCCGACGAAGTCACACCCGCTCGTCGCGCCGCGCGCGGTGCCCAGCGTGCTGCCGCCGATCACACGTGGTTCGGTCACCGACGTCACCGGCGGGACCGGTGCCGTCGTCGGCAAGGGTGGAGAGGGGCAGGGGATCCAGCCGGAGTATCGCGATCCCGCGCTCTGGACGCGCCCGGGCACGCTCGCGACCGCGCCTCTCACGGCCAAGCAGCGCGTCGACAGCGTGCTGACGCAGACGTTCGGCGCCGCGCGCGACTCCATTCTGGCCGCACAGGAGATGGCGGCGGGCAAGCGGAAGCCGGGCGACTGGACGTTCAAGGGCCCGGGCGGCACGTGGGGGATGGACGATCATTCCATCCACCTCGGCAAGATCTCCGTTCCGAACGCCGTGCTCGCGCTGCTCTCGAGCAAGTTCCAGCAGAACCTGCGCGGCAACCCCGTCGCTGCCGTCGAGGCCCGTCGCCTCGGCAACATTCGGCAGGACATCCTCGATCACGCGCAGCGCTCGATCGCCGAAGACGACTTCCGTGGCGCGGTCAAGGAGATCCGCGCGCGCAAGGATCGCGAGCGGAACGAGCGCCTCGCCGAGCGCCGTCGCGCGGCCGAGTTGATGGCCGAGGCGGGCGAGGCATCACCGTCGTCGCCGACCGACATCTCGCACTGACGGCGCCAGGCACTGACGGCGCCAGGCACCAACGGCGACGCGGGGCGCCGGCGCTGATGCGCCGGCGCCCCGCGTCGCTTCGAGGATCGTGCGTTCAGGTCGTGATCGCGCCGTCGAACGTGTCCCGGTCGACCGTCGGGCGAAACAC
>DASWUT010000544.1:0-2478 GCA_036401455.1 Gemmatirosa sp.
GACGGGGGCCGGCGCGCGATTGCGCGCCGGCCCCCGTCGTGTGTCACGCCGCGATCGGCTATCGCGCGGCCTCCTGCCGCAGCAGCGACCGCCGGAGCGTCGCCAGCCGCCGGCGCACCGAGCCGTCCATCACCGAGTCGCCGACACGCACGATCACGCCGCCCAGGATGGCCGGATCGACGCTGACGTGTGGCACGACCTGCTTGCCTAACACACGCGAGAGCGACACGGCGAGCGCGGCCTCGTCGGCCTCACTCGGCGCCGTGGCGAGCGTCACGCGCGCGTGGACGCGCCCCTGCGCCTCGTCGACGAGGGCCTGGTATTCCGCGACGATCTCGCCGAGCAGGCGCTGCCGCCCCTTGACGACGAGCGTCTGGAAGAAGCGCACGAACATCCGCGGGTAGCGGTCCTGCAGCGCGCGTGCGAGCATCTCGGTCTTGTGCTCGGCCGCGATGCGTGGCGACTCGAGGAAGAGCCGCAGACGCGGGTCGGCATTGGTCGCGTCGACGACCTCCTGCGCCATCCGCCCCCACCCGGCGACGTCGCCCGCGCGGCGCGCCAGCGCGAGGAGCGTTTCGGCGTAGTTGCGCGAGACCGTCGCCGCGCGCGACGACGCACCGAGCTCCGGGCTCGGGGTCTGCGCGGCGCGCGCATCCGGGCCGGCGGGGCGCGGCTGGGAAGTGCCTAACGGTGCGACGGCCGGGCCGGTCATCGGCCGCCCTGCGCGCCGCCTGCCACGCCGCCCGGCGCCACCGCCGCGCCATCGGCCGCAGCGAGCGACGCGGGCGCCGGGATCGTCGAGAGGAAGTCCTCGACGAGGCGGCGGTTGCCGGCGTCGTCGAGGTTGCGGCCGATCACCTTCGTCGCGCCGGCGAGGGCGAGGTCCACCGCCTCGCGGCGCAGGTCGGCGATCGCGCGCAGGCGATCGGCGTCGATCTCGCGCCGCGCACGCGCGAGCAGCTCGTCCTGCTGCACGCGCGTCTGCTCGAGCGAATCGGAGCGCGCGCGCTCGGCCGCCGCATGGGCCTGCGCGAGCAGCTGCTGCGCTTCCTGGCGCGTCGCGTCGAGCGCGGCCTGCTGTTGCGCGAGCAGCTGCGCGGCGGCCTCGCGGTCACGCTTCGCGCCCTCGACCGCCTCTTCCAGGGCGCGCTCGCGGGCCTCGACCGCGCCGAGGATCGACGGGAAGGCGTAGCGCCGCAGCACGATGAAGAGCAGCGCGAAAATGAGAAGCGTCCAGATCATGAGGCCCGGGTTGGGCGACATGAGGCCGGGCGTCTTCTCGGCGGCTTCCTGCGCGGCGGCGGGCGACGACGCGACGATCGACGACGCGGCGGCGACGAACACGCTCGTGGCGGCGAGGCGGACGGAGTGGCGCATGGCGAAGAGGAAGGGAGGCAAGCGGGACGCCGACCGAACCGTGAGGCCCGGCCGGCGCCGATCCGCCTTAGTAGCTGAACTTGAGCGAGATGAGCAGCGCGACGACGATGGCGAAGAGCGCCACGCCTTCGACGAACGCGGAGAGCACGATGGCCGTCCCGCGGATGTCGGCGGTCGCCTCGGGCTGACGCGCGATGGCTTCGGAGGTCCGGCCGCCGATGAGGCCGATGCCGATGCCGGCACCGATCACCGCGAGGCCGGCGCCGATGCCGGCGCCCATGAGGCCGTACGCGCCGGCGAAGCCGGTGTTGTTCACTGTCGCCGTCGTTGCCTGAGCGGCCTGGAGAAGAGCGAGCATTGACGTATGTCTGGCTGTGCGTTGGTCCAACCATCCCCGCGCCGCGTTCGCGACGCCGTCCGTCACTGCCAGCTCCGGCGCACCGGACCCGGCAACGGACGTCCCCGGCCCCTCGGCCGGGTACCCACGCGAGGGTGGGGCGACTTTCCTCGCGCCGTGCCGGACGCCCGCCGTGGGCGCCCGGCACGTTGTCGTGCGGTCGTCGGACGGCTAGTGGTGTGCCTCGCGCATCTGCCCGATGAACACGCTCACCAGGAGCGTGAAGATGTAGGCCTGCACGAGCGCCACGAACACCTCGAGCAGCATGATCGCGAGCGCCATGAGGACGGGCCCGATCGCGACGAGGTAGCTGCCGAACGTGAAGATCATGCCGATGAACGCGAGCACCACCACGTGCCCCGCGGTCATGTTGGCGAACAGACGAATCGCCAACGCGAACGGCTTGGTGAACTTGCCGAGCAGTTCGACGGGCGAAAGAATGAGCGCGAGGAAGACCTTCATCGGCCCATTCTTCATGTCGCTGGGCCAGTAGAGGATCGTGTTGATGTATCCCGCGCCGAGCGCCCGCATGCCGGCGATCTCGATGACGAGGAACGAGATGACCGCCAGCGTGGCCGTCACCGCGATGTTCCCCGTCGCCGTGGCGCCGTACGGCAGCAGGCCGAGCATGTTGGCGAAGACGAGGAAGAAGAACATCGTCAGCAGGAACGGCGCGAACGCCTCTCCGTGCGGCCCGACGTTGG
>DASWUT010000545.1:0-8238 GCA_036401455.1 Gemmatirosa sp.
CGAGGTGGCGCGCGCCCCCCGCCCCAATGCGGCGAACGGCACCACAACGTTGCGAACGGAGCAAACGGCGGTGTCGGCGGTCGGCCGCCGATGTGTCGAACGGCGTCCGGTGACCGGGCGCGTCGCCCCGCGACGCACGGCGCTCCGCGACGCACGGTACGGCGCAGCGGACCGCGCGCGTGCCGTACCGCGCGCTTACGCCGCGCTCACGACGACACGCCCAACCAGCGCTCCAGCGCGGCGCGACGCGAGCGCGACACCTTGAGCCGCCCCCCGCCCTTGAGCTGCACCTCGTAATCCCCGCCCTCGCCGCGGAGCAGCGACTCGACGAGGGCCAGCCTCACGATCACGGACCGGTGCACGCGCATGAAGCGCTCGGGATCGAGGCGCTCCTCGAGCGTCTGCATGGTCTCGCGAATCAGGTGCCGACGGTCGCCCACGTGCAGCTCGGCGTAAATCCCGCTCGCCGTGATCACGTCGATTTCCCCGACCGGAATCGGACGCACGCGCCCGCGGACCTCGACGGCGATGCGCTCCGCGTAGCGAGGGCTGGGCGCGCTGGGCGCCACGTCGGGCGGTGGCGTCTCCTGCCCACCGTACGCCGCGCGGATAGCCGCCGTCGGGTCGGACGCGGCGCCGTCAGCCATCGGGCGTCGGTCATCGCCGGCCGCGTCCGCCGCGCCGAGCAGCGTCAGGAGCTGCCCCCGCAGGCGGCGCATCCCGTCGAGCGCGAGGCGGTCGCGCGCGCGTCGGAACGCCTGTCGGAATCGTCCGTCGTCGTACGGCTTGACGAGGTAGTCCACCGCGGCCACGTCGAACGCGGCGAGCGCGTACGCATCGTACGCCGTCACGAAAATGGTCGCGGGCATCGCGTCCGCACCGACCGCGTGCACAACCTCGATGCCGGTCCGACCGGGCATCTGGACGTCGAGGAACACGAGATCGGGGCGGAACCGCCGGATCGCCTCCACGGCCTCGTCGCCGTCCTCCGCCGACCCGACGATCGTGACGCCCGGCTCCTCCGCGAGCAGGTCTTCGAGCCGCACGCGCGCGAGCGGTTCGTCGTCGACGATCAGGACGCGCAGGGCAGGCACATGCAGGGCGGCCACCTGGGCAGAGGGGTCGACGGACATCGGGACGGCAGGGACGGGAGCGGCGCGACGTGGGTCGTGGTCGGTGGCGCTGGGTTACGCCACGGCCGCAACAGCGGCGGCCGCGACCGCACGCCGCGGCAGGCGAACTTCGGCCACGGCGCCGCCGTCTGGGCCGCGCGTGAGGGTGAAGGACGCGGCGTCGCTATAGAGATGCGCGAGGCGCGCCACCGTGTTCGCGACGCCGATGCCGCGTCGGGCCGTGCCCGAGGCGTCTGCCGGTGTCGACGTGCGGCGCGGCTCGATGGTGCGCGGTTCGTCACCCGCCGCACCCGGGCCCGGGCCGTCGTCGGTGACCCGCAGCATGACGGTGTCGCCATCGGCACACGCCTCGACGACCACGTGGCCGGTGCCCTTGCGACGCTCGACGCCGTGCCGGATCGCGTTCTCGACGAGGGGCTGCAGGACCATCGTCGGCACGAGCGCGTCGAGCACGGGCGCGTCGACGCGCCGGTCGACCACGAGTCGCCCCTGGAATCGTACCTCCATGATCTCGACGTAGCGGTCCAGGAGCGCGAGTTCCTCCCGCAGCGGGATCTCGGCCCGCTCGGCGCCCTCGAACGAGAACCGGAGCAGCTCCGATAGCCGGGCGATCATGCTCCGCACGCCGGACGGGTCGCGCACCACGAGGGCCGAGACGGCGTTGAGCGTGTTGAAGAGGAAGTGCGGGTCGAGCTGGCGCCGTAAGGCGTCGAGCCGCGCCTCGGCGAGCTGCATCTGCAACGTGGCTTCGCGACGGGCAGCTTCCTCCCGCTGCGCGTGCAGGAGCGCCTCGCGACGGGCGCCCTCGTCGCGCCGGAGCTGCGCCTGGCGCGCGTAGGCGCGCGAGAGCCCCGCGCCGAACACCGCCAGGTAGAGCGCCAGCGCGTTGAGCATGCCGAGCCAGAACGGCCCCGTCGGCCGGCCGTCGGGCGGCTGGCCCTCCCCTGACTGAACCGACGCGCCGCGTAGCACGATCTCCCCATCGACGCGCTGCACGTAGCCGTCCGGCACGGCGGCAACGACGCCGCCGCGCGCGCCCACGGGTCCCGTCGGGATGGCACGGACCAGTGCCGGCCCAGCCGCCGCGAGGCGCGCCGCGGGCACGTGCGCCATGTCCCGCACGAGCAGGTGGGCCGTTCCCATCAGCGGCGCCGCGACCACCGCGCCGATGACGACGCGCGCGGCCCGCGAGCCCTCGCCTCGCGCCCACCGCTCGGCGAGGGCGAGGATTGGGAACGTCAGTCCGAACCAGCAGGCCGACTCCACCGTGGCGCCGACCAGCTGTTCGACAATGGTCGTCGCCGTGACCCAGTGGTGGTCGAAGAGCCAACTGGCCCACCCGAGCACGCCGTACCCGCCCCACACCAGTGCCGCGACGCCCACCTCGCGGCGGGTCAGGCGGTGGCGCTCGGTGGAGTCGGTGGGGGCAGTCGTCGGCGGCGGCATGGCAGGCGATCGGGGATGCATGCAGCCTACCGCGCTGGCGGCAGGACGCGGGAGGGTCCGTGATGCGAACGGCGCCGCCGCGTGGTGAACCGCACCGTACGGGCCGCCAGCGACGTGATCGGCGTTCGTGGTGGCGCGCGCCGTTCGCATCATCGGGGTGCCGTTCGCAACGTCGGCTGCTGGCGCGCCGGGACGCACGGCGTTTCGCTCGTGTGTGCCAATCACTTCCACGCCGCGTGGGTCGTGGCCGCTGGTCCGCTGCCCCCCGTCATGATCACGGTCGTCGCTCCCCGCGCGCGGCGGCGTGTCGGCCGCGGTGTTGGCCTAACAGAACGCAACGGAGCGCACATGCTCGGCCTGACGACGAAAATCGCGCGTGGCGTCCTCGCGCTTCTCCTGCTCTGCGTGTCGGCGAGCGCCGCCCCGGCGCAGGTGGCGACCGCCCGCATCGTGCGCGCCGCGACCGCGTTCCTGGCGACGCTCGACTCGACCCAGCGGACGCGCGTGCTGTACGCGTTCGACGACGACGTGCAGCGACGGCGCTGGTCCAACTTCCCGACGGGGTTCGTTCCCCGCGGCGGGCTGAGTCTGCGCGAGCTGAGCCCGGCGCAGCGTACGGCCGCGCTGGCGTTGGTTTCCACCGCGCTCAGTCACCGCGGCTATGAAAAGGTGCAGCAGATCATGGAGGCCGACGAGGTATTCAAGGCGACCGACCGAGGCCCGCCCGGTGGCGGCCGTCGCGGGCCACCCCCCGGTGGCCCGCCTCCCGGGGCGCCGGCCGGCGGCCCGCCTGGCGGCAGTCCGCCAGGGAGTGGCGCTCCGGGAAGTGGCTCCCCGGACCGCGGCGCGGCGATGTTCGGGCGCGATCTCTACTACCTCTCGATCCTCGGCACGCCCTCCGAGCGCACGCCCTGGATGCTGCAGTACGGCGGCCACCACCTCGCGCTCAACCTCACCATCGCCGGCGACCGCGGCATCCTCACCCCGAGCCTCACGGGCGCTCAGCCCGCGACGTATACGCACAATGGGAAGACAGTGCGCCCGATCGGCCCGGAGAGCGACAAGGGCCTCGCGTTAGTCAACGCGCTCGACTCGGCGCAGCGCGCGCAGGCGGTCCTGAACTACAGCGTCGCCGACCTCGTGCTCGGGCCCGGGCAGGACGGGCGGACCATCCAGCCCGAAGGGCTGAAAGCGAGCGCCATGACCGCACGGCAGCGCGCGCTGCTGCTGGACGTCATCGCGGAGTGGGCGGGGATCGTCAATGAACACGAGGCTGCAGCGCGCATGGCGGAGCTTCGGGCCGACCTCGACCAGACGTACTTCGCGTGGAGCGGCCCGACCACGGCCGGACCCGGGCAGAACATCACCGCCTACTACCGCATCCAGGGACCGCACCTCGTCATCGAGTACGCCCCGCAGCGCGGCGACCTCACCAACCACGTGCACACCATCTACCGCGACCCGACCAACGATTACGGCCGGGCGCTCACGGCAAAGTGAGCCTCCGCGGGCGCACGCAGCTTGCGGCCGCGGTGGCGTTCGTTGCGTTAGGCGCGACGCCTGCCCACGCGCACCGACTCAACGAGTACCTGCAGGCGACCACAATCTCGGTGCAGAAGGGTCGTATCACGGCGCAGCTCCGACTCACGCCAGGCGTGGCGGTCTTCCCGTCCGTGTTCGCCGGCATCGACACCGATCGGAACGGCGTGCTGTCTCCCGCCGAGCAGCGGGCGTACGCGCAGCGTGTGCTACGCGATCTGTCGCTCGCGGTGGACGGCGAGCGGCTCCCGCTCCGGCTGGTGGCGGCCACGTTCGCGACGCCCGAGGCGATGCAGGAAGGGCTCGGCGAAATCCAGCTCGAGGTCGAGGCCGTCGTGCCTGGCGACGCCGGCGATCGGCAGCTGACGTTCGAGAACCGCCACATGCGCCAGATCGGCGTGTACCTCGTCAACACGCTCGTTCCGCGCGACCCGGACATCCGGGTCACGGCGCAGGAGCGCAACTACGAGCAGTCGTTCTACCGACTGGACTACACGCAGTCCGGCGCGTCTGCACGCGCCCGATCGCTCGCGGCGTGGTCGGGTCCGCAGGGGTGGTTCGGTATGGCTGCACTGCTTCCGGTCGCGTGGGCGGTGTTACGGCGCCAGCGGCGCGCGGAGGTCGGCGATGCCCCACGCGTCGCCGCGTAGCCGCGTGTTCGCGTGGCGACTGCTTGCGGTCGCCCTCGCACTCCTGCTCCCAGCCGTGCGCCTGAGCGCGCACCCGATGCCGCAGTCGGCTGTCCTGCTCGACTTCCGTGGGCACGCGGTCGGCGCCGAGCTCCGCCTGCCGCTCGACCGATTGGAAGTCGGCTTCGGCCACCGGCTGGCCGATGACCCGCGGCGGGAGGTCGCAGCGCTCCGTCCGGCGCTCGCGGCCTACATCGCGGCCCGCGTATCGGCGACGAGCCCGGACGGGCGCCTGTGGCGGGTCGAGGTCACCGCGGTCGGTCTGGACGATGACGCATCGTTAGGCGGAGGACGGCCGAGCGAGGTCGTCGCGCACGTACGGCTCACGGCGCCGCCTGGCGATCTGGCGCGCCATTTCGCGTTGCACTACGACGTGATCCAGCGCGAGCTGCTCACGCACCGGGCGCTCGTCTCGGTGCGGAGCGACTGGGACGCGGGCGAGATGTCCGGCTCGCCGCTGATGTTAGGCGAGGTGGGCTACGGCGCAACGACGCTCGCCGTCGACCGCCCAGGCGGGAGTCAGTGGGCCGGGTTCGCGAGCGTGCTCGCGCTCGGCGTCCGGCACATCGCCGAAGGCACGGACCACCTGCTCTTCCTGCTCGCCCTCCTGCTGCCCGCGCCGCTGCTCGCGACGGGCGGCGCGTTCGGCGCCCGTCGGTGGGGGGCGTACGGCGGCGTGCGGCACGGCGCCGCGCGGCTGCTCCGGGTCGTGACCGCCTTCACCCTCGGCCACTCGCTCACGCTCGCCGCCGCAGCCACGGGCTGGGTGCGCGCGCCGAGCGGGCCGGTGGAGGTGCTGATTGCGGTGTCGATCCTCGTGTCCGCGGTGCACGCGTGGAGGCCGCTCTTTCCGGGGCGCGAGGCCCTGGTCGCGGGCGGCTTCGGGCTCGTGCACGGCCTCGCGTTCGCGACGATGATCGCGGGGTACGGCGTCGACCCCTGGCATACCGTGCTGACCGTGCTCGGCTTCAACCTCGGCATCGAGCTGATGCAACTCGCCGTCGTCGCCGCGACCGTGCCGTGGCTGCTGCTGCTCGCGCGGACGCCGGCGTACCGTGCGGTGCGCGTGACCGGTGCCGCGGTGGCGGGCGTGGCAGCGCTCGCCTGGATTGGCGAGCGCGCGTTGGGCCTGCCCAACCCGGTCGGCCCGTGGGTCGAGGGCGCGGCCGCGCACGGGCCCGTCCTCGTCGCGCTGCTCGCGGTGCTCGCGTTAGGCGCGACCGCGTGGGATCGGGAGCGGCGCGCCGTGCCACCGGTGACGGAGCACGACTCGACCGGTTCTCCGTCGTTCACCTTCGATCATTCGCTCTGATGCAGCACCTTGCTCCGCGGTCGGCCCGTGCGATCCGCGCGTTCGCGCTCCTGTTGTCGACCGCGGTCACCGCGTGCGGAAGCAGCGACCTCACCGGCACCACGGCTGGTACCACTGGCGGAACTCCCACGACGCCGATCACGGTAGCTGGGTCGACGACCGGCCTGACGGCTGGCGCTATGCCCGCCGCCTGCGCCTCGCAGTCTGGGACGCTCGCGCGGACGCTCTGCGTGTTCAACGTCTTCACGAAGCCGCTCTCGACGACGCAGCAGGCCAACGTGCAGCTCGCCCTGACAACGACCAACGCCGCCCGATGGTCCAATCTCCCCGTCGGCATGGTCCCCCGGAACGGGCTCGAGTTCGGGTCGCTGAGCAGTGCGCAGCTCGACCCCGCGCTCGCCGTCGCGCGCGCGGTGCTCAGCGACACCGGCTTCGCGACGTTCCAGGCGATCCGCGCGGCCGACACCTACCTCGGCCAATCGGCGAATGGCTACGGCGAGAACCTGTACTACGTCGCCGCCCTCGGCACTCCATCGGCCACGTCGCGTTGGCTGCTCCAGATCGGCGGGCACCACTACGGACCCAACTTCGCGTTCAATGGTCCGTCCGCCGCGCCTGTGGCCGTGACCGCGACGCCGTTCTTCATCGGCGTCGAGCCGCAGACGTTCACGCTCAATGGTACCGCGTACACGCCGCTCCAGTCACGGAAGGTGGCGATGTACACGGTGATCAACGCGCTCGACGCGACGCAGGAGGCGCAGGCGAAGCTCAGTGCGTCGTTCGACGACGTTCTCGTCGGGCCGGGCAAGGACGGCCAGTTCCCGACGCAGCAGGGGCTTGTCGGCACCTCGCTGACCGCAGCGCAGCGAGCGCTCGTCCAGACCGCCATCCTGCAGTGGGTGCACGACCTCGCGACGCCCGAGGCCAACGCGCTCATGGCCGACTACGCGGCCGACAGTTCGCTCGCGAAGACCTACGTCGCGTGGGCGACATCGACCGACTCGACCGTGCAGGGCTCGTATCTGCGCATCGACGGGCCGCGCGTGTGGATCGAGTTCGCCTGCCAGGGCGGCATCGTGTTCCGGAACCAGATCCACTTCCACACGATCTGGCGCGACAAGCTACGCGACTACGGCGGGTCGATCAGCACCGCGTCGGTGCGGGCCGCCGAGTTCGGCCGGCAGCTCGCGGAGGCGCGGGTCCACTTTGCGCCAGCGTTCGGGCGTGCGGACGAATGGCCGATCGCGGGGTGACGGCATGACGCGCACATCCGCATGGCGCGGCTGGGGGAGCGACGCGAGCCTGAGCACGCTGCTCGTCATGCAGGTGCTGACGCTTTTCGTCGTGGTCCCGCTTGGCGCCGGGCATCCGAGCGGCCGCATGCTGCACAGCGCGTGTGATCTCGCGTTCGCCGCCGTCAGCGCGGTCGCGCTCACCCGACATCGCGCCGTGCGGGGTGCGCTGCTCGGGGCGCTGGCCCTGCTGCTCGTCGCGACCTCGAGCGTTGCACGTCCCTGGGGTGCGCGCGTCGGCCTCGACGCGGGAGTCGAACACGAGATCGTCGCGCTCGTCGCGCTCGCGTTCAATGCACTTGTGACCGCGCTCGTGGCGCGCCGCGTGTTCGGTCCTGGGCGCGTCACGGCGCACCGTGTACAGGGCGCGGTGTTGTTGTACCTGAACGTGGCTGCGCTGTTCGCGATCCTCTACGGCGTGCTCGACGCGCACGCGCCGGGCGCATTTGCGTCCGCCGGGAATGCCACTATGGACTCTCGCCCCGGCATGCGACCGGCCACCCTCACGTACTTCAGCTTGGTCACGATCACGACCACCGGGTATGGCGACCTCGCCCCCTTGCACCCGCTCGCGCGCAGCCTGGCGAACCTCGAGGCGGTCTTCGGCCAGTTGTTTCCGGCGACCCTCCTCGCCCGGCTCGTCGCGCTGCACCTCGCCCAACACGAGCCTGCGCCTGTGAGCGCCAGAACCGGCGCGGGTGACGCGCGACCGTCCTGAGCCCCCGCGCGCTGGCGGCGTACGTGTCACACGACCCGAGCCGTTAGGCGCGCCAGAGTAGGGGGCCACCGTCGCCCGCGTGTCTCCGTTGTGCCGCTCGTGCGGCTGC
>DASWUT010000546.1:0-8814 GCA_036401455.1 Gemmatirosa sp.
GCTCACCGCGCGCGGTGCCCGCGTCGATCGCGTCGTCGCCTACCGTACCCTCGACGCACCGCCCGACGCGCTCGCCGACTTCGCCACCCAGGCGGCCGCCGGCGCGCTCGACGTCGTACTCGTCGCGAGTCCGTCGGCAGCCGGCGCACTCGTCCGCGCGCTCGCGAGCGCCGGCGTCGACCCGTCGGCCTGCGCCGTCGTGTGCATCGGGCCCACGACGGCGGATGCGTGTATCGGCTACGGCCTGCACGTGACCGCCGTCGCCGCGGCGCCGCACGACGACGCACTCATCACCGCTACACTCGATTGTCTGACGCACGGCCGATCGCCCGTGTGACTGATTGACGTCTGACCGGCTGAATCCCGACCGGACGACCCCTGACCGCCCCTCGCATGTCCACCGTGCTCGATCGCTTTCCGGCGCCTGTCGCGCCGCCGCGCGACCGCGGGCCGTCCGCCGCTGGAAGTGCGGCGTCGACTGGCCGGATCGGCCGCCTGCGCCAGCTCCCCGCGGCTCGGCGCATGCTCGCCGAAACGTCGCTCCGCCCGGAGCACCTCATCCTTCCGCTCTTCATCCGCGACGGCGTCGACGTCGTTCAGCCGATCGCCTCGCTGCCTGGCCATGCGCAGTGGACGGTCGACCGCCTCGACGCAGAGATCGACGCCGTCGTCGCCCACGGCCTCTCGTCGGTGCTGCTCTTCGGCATCCCCGCCGCGAAGGACGCGTGCGGCACCGGCGCGTACGCACCGGACGGCCCGGTGCCGCGCGCCATCCGCGCGATCCGCGCGCGCGCGCCGCACCTGCTCGTGATCGCCGACGTGTGCCTCTGCGAGTACACGGCCCACGGCCACTGCGGCGCGCTCGACGACACCGGCGCCGTGGACCTGCAGGCCACGCTCCCACTGCTCGCGCAGACGGCGGTCGCCTACGCGGACGCGGGCGTCGACATCGTCGCCCCGAGCGCGATGATGGACGGCCAGGTCGCGGCCATTCGCGCCGCGCTCGACGCGGCCGGTCACCGCGACGTACCGATCATGTCGTATTCGACAAAGTTCGCGTCGGCGTTTTACGGCCCGTTCCGTGAAGCCGTCGCCTCCGCGCCGTCGTTCGGCGACCGCGCCGGGCACCAGCTGCCCGCGGGCAATGCGCGCGAGGCCGTGCGCGAGTCGATGCGCGACGTCGTCGAAGGTGCCGACATGCTGATGGTGAAGCCCGCGGGCGCGTACCTCGACGTCATTCACCGCATACGCCACAAGAGCACGCTCCCACTCGCCGCGTATCAGGTCAGCGGCGAATACGCGATGCTCGAAGCCGCCGCCGAGCGGGGCTGGCTCGACCGGCGCAAGGCGGCGCTCGAGTCGCTGGTGGCGATCCGCCGTGCCGGGGCCGACCTCGTCATCACCTATTACGCCAAGGACGCGGCACGCTGGATTCGCGAAGGAGACGCCTCGTGACGGTCGCTGCAGCGCCGGGCATCGACACCACGCCGGTCGAGCGCTCCGCGGCCGTCCTCGCCCGCGCGCGCGAGGTCATTCCGGGCGGCGTGAGCAGCCCCGTCCGCGCCTACCGCGCCGTCGGTGGCACGCCACGGGTGATGCGATCTGGCCGCGGCGCGTACGTCACCGACGTCGACGAGACCACGTACGTCGACTACGTCCTGTCGTGGGGCGCGCTCGCCGCCGGCCACGCGCACCCCGCGGTCGTCGAGGCCATCCAGCGCCAGGTTGCCTCGGGCACCAGCTTCGGCGCGCCAATCGAGGCCGAAGCCGAACTTGCCACCGTCCTCGTCGACGCGCTTCCGAGCGTCGAGATGGTCCGCTTCGTCTCGAGCGGCTCCGAGGCGACGATGAGCGCGATCCGCGTCGCGCGCGCGTTCACCGGGCGCGCCAAGTTCATCAAGTACGACGGCTGCTATCACGGCCACGCTGATGCGCTCCTCGTGAAGGCCGGCTCCGGCGTTGCCACGTTGGGTCTGCCGGACAGCCCCGGCGTTACGCCGGGTGCGACCGCCGACACGATCGTCGTCCCGTTCAACGACCTCGCCGCGACCGAGGCCGCGCTCGACGCCAATCGCGGGCAGGTCGCCGCGATCATCGTCGAGCCAGTCGCGGGCAACATGGGACTCGTTCCGCCCGCACCGGGGTTCCTCGACGGGTTGCGCCGCCTCGCGACCGCCAACGACGCACTGCTCATCTTCGACGAGGTGATGACGGGGTTCCGCGTCGCTTGGGGCGGCGCGCAACGCATCTACGGTATCACTCCCGACCTCACCTGCCTCGGCAAGGTGATCGGTGGTGGTCTTCCCGTTGCCGCGTACGGTGGGCGCGCGGACGTCATGCGCATGGTGGCGCCATCGGGCCCGGTGTATCAGGCCGGCACGCTCTCCGGCAATCCGTTAGGCATGGTCGCGGGGCTGGCCTCGCTCGGCGTCATGGCGCGCCCTGGCGCGTACGAATCCCTGGCCGCGATGGGCGCCCGCCTGGCGACCGCCGTCGCCAACGCCGCCACGCGGCACGGCATCGCCGTCCAGACGGCGGCAGTCGGCGGCATGTGGGGGTTCTTCCTCACCGAGCACCCGGTGACCGACTACGCGGCCGCGCGCACGTCCGACACCGCCGCGTTCGCGCGTCTGTTCCACACGCTGCTCGGCCACGGCGTCTACCTCGCCCCGTCCGCATACGAGGCCAACTTCCTCTCCGTCGCGCACGATGACGAGACCTGCGCCGCGACCGAGGCCGCGCTCGACGCCGGCTTCGCGGAGGTCGCCGCCGCCCGCGGCTGACGTCGGATCTCAGGCAATGCGAAGGTGGCCGGCGGCCTCAAGTCCGCCGGTCACCGTGCCGAAGCTGGAGCCCGAGGCGCCGCGTATGTGCCGCGCCGGACCCGTCTGCTCACTCCACTTCAGCACCTCAGAGACGCGCCTGATGCAACTCCGCAACATTGCGGCAACCGTGCAACACGTCCGCGCAAGCCGCGCGGCCGTCGCCGTCGGCAACGTCCTCGCGTGCTCCGGCCTCGTCGGATTCATCGCCTGTTCCGACACCGGCGTGACCGAGCCCGTCGCGAGCGCACCGGCCCACGCGGCGGCGATCCCGAGCCCCGCGACCGTCGGATTTCACCCCGACATCGTCGCATACAGCGGCGACACGCTCGTGCAGACGTTCGTCTACAACCCGGCGACCGGCGCCTCGGTCAACTTCGCGAATCGCGCACAGATCACCGTTCCGGCCGGCGCGGTCTGCGACCCGAAGTCGTCCGGCTACGGGCCGTCGAGCTGGGACAAGAAGTGCACGCCGCTCACCACGCCCGTGTCGTTCACCGTGCGGGCGTGGAAGTCCGGCGGCAACGCCCAGGCGGTGGTGAGCCCCGACGTGCGCTTCGTTCCGGGCAAGGTCGCCCAGCTCTACATGGCGGCCCCGAGCAACGACACGACCGCGAAGCCCGTCATCCAGTGGTGTACGTCGGCGATGACCGGCTGCGTGAACGAAGGGACGACGGACCCGGCGCTCGCGACGCAGTACGCGCCGGCCTACAGCGTCGCGTACCGCCGCATCAAGCACTTCAGCGGCTACAACATCGGTTGGTCGCGCGGCGCCAGCGCCAACGCCAACGCCGGCGCGCAGGGATCGAACGGGCAGTGAGGTGACCCAGACGCGCCGTCGATCGGCGGCGCGCGCGGTCGGCAGAACGGCGGCTGGCACCCTCGCGGTGCCGCCGCCGTTCTCGCGCACGCGAGATCGGCGGACGCGACTGTGACGTGACGTGAACTGCGCCAGTCCTCCCGCCGATACCCGGAAGCAGAACCCTCCGACGTGCACCGTGCGGCCACACGGGATGCGCGGCCGGCTCCGCTTGTTCGCTCAACGCTTCGGCGCGACGAATTGACCGTGCGCATGCCCTTTCCGCCCTTGCCACTCTCGACCGCAGACGCGCCGACCGCGCGGACCTCGCTCCTCGCCGACCCGCGCAGGGACGCGTCCGTCGCCGGGTTGCTCGAGCGCGCGCACGTCGAGGAGAAGCAGGGACGGATTCGCGCGACACGCGAGGCCCTCGAACAGGCGCTCTATGCGCTGCGTGATCCCGACGAGGCCGCGCGCGAGGCGCCGAACATCCTGCGCTGGATCGCGCGAACGTACCAGGCCGAGGCGGCCGCACACGGCCGCGTCGACGAGACCGCCGCCCGCGACTGCCTGACCGCGTCGCTGGCCATCGCGGAGTCGGTCGGCGACGCCGACGCGCAGGCCGAGACGCTCCGGCTGCAGGCCGCGTCGGTGCACCGCACCGGCGACCTCTTGGCCGCGGAGCGGCTGTACGAGCAGCTCCGCGACCATGCGCAGCGTGCGGGCCGCGCGAAGCTCGCCGCCGAGGCGGCCGAGCAGCTCGGGATTCTCGTCGCCGCGCGCGGCGACGCCGCGGTCGCCCATCAGCACCTCGATGCCGCACTGGCCGAATATCGCGCGCTGGGCCTCGTGCGCGACGCCGCGGCGGTGCTCTCGCGCGTCGGCGCGATGCACGTCGCCGCGCGCGAATGGGCCGGCGCAGAGCGCGCGTTGCTCGAAGCGGCGCGGCTCAGCGACTTCGCTGGAGACCTGCGTGCCCGCATCCGGCTCGACGTGCGTCTGGCCGAACTCTGGGCCGCGCGCCGCGAGTTCGGCCAGGCGCAGACGGCCGCGCGCCGCGCGCTCGATGCCGCCGCCCGCGCGAGCGACGCCGCCGCCATCGGGCAGGCGACCAAGGTCCTCGGCGTCATCGCCCGCGAGACCGGCAACGCCGACGACGCCGAACGCCACCTGCTGCGCGCGGACGAAGTCGCCGCCGCGTGCGGCGACGTGCTCGTGCAGGCCGAGGTCGCGCGCGAACGCGCCGAACTGGCCCAGCGCGGCGGGAAGAGCCGCGAGGTGCTGCGCCAGCCTAACCGCGCACACCGCCTGTTCACGCAGCTCGAACGGAACCCCGACACCGGCGATGTCGCGTCGCAACTGGCGAGCGTCGAGGAGCAGATCCTGCACGTCGCTCGCCGGTGGGGAGAGTCTGCCGAGGCAAAGGACCGCTACACGCAGGGCCACTGTGTGCGCGTCGCCGACCTCGCGACCGCGATCGCCGAGTACGCCGGCCCCGAACACGGGTTCGACCGCCGCACGCTGTACTGGTTCCGGATCGGGGTCTTGCTCCACGATGTCGGCAAGCTGTCGATCCCGCCCGAGGTGCTCAACAAGCCGTCCGCGCTGAGCGATGCCGAATGGGTGCTCGTACGCGGGCACGCGGCCGCCGGCGCCGAGATGCTCGCGGAACTCGACTTCCCGTGGGCCGTCCGCCCCGTCGTCGAGTCGCATCACGAGCGGTGGGACGGCTGCGGCTACCCGCGCGGGCTGCGCGGCGTCGCGATCCCGCTCAGCGCGCGCATCCTCTGCATCGCCGACGTCTACGACGCGCTCACGACGGTCCGCAGCTACAAGCGTGCCCTGTCGCACGACGATGCGGTCAGTATCATGCGCCGCGACGTCGGGTCACGCTTCGACGCGACCGCGTTCGCCTGGTTCGAAGCGGTCGCTGCGCACTGGGCCACGCGCGACGCCCACGACGCCGCTGCGCCGGTGTCGATGGACGCGATCGCGTCGACCGACGCGTTCGACGTGACCGCCGCGCCGGTCGACGACGTGGCGCCCCCTGCCGGCTCGCCCGAAGCGGCCTACGTCGAGCCGGCCGACGCCGCGCGGAGCGACGCGGAGCGCGCGCCGGCGGATGCGCCGGACGACCTGACGCAGCTCCCGCTCCGCCGCGCCTTCCGCGATACGGCCGAACGCATTCTCGGCGCGCGCCGCACGACTGGACGGCCGGTGTCGCTGCTCGTCATCGACGTCGACCACTTCAAGCTCGTCAACGACACGTTCGGCCACCTCCAGGGCGACAGCGTGCTGCGCCTGGTCGCCGACCATGTGCGCGCCAACACTCGACCGAGCGACCTCCCGGCGCGCTACGCGGGCGACGAGTTCGTCGTGCTCCTCCCCGGCACGAAGCTCGACGAGGCGTGCGTCGTCGCGGAGCGCTTGCGAGCGGCCGTCGCCTCGTCAGCGTGCCCACGTCGCGACGGCACCGGCGAGACCGTCCGCGTCACCCTCTCGATCGGCGTCGCGACCGCACCCGAGCACGGCGACACGCTCGAAGCGCTCTTCGCCGCGGCGGATGGCGCGCTCTATGGCGCGAAGCGCGCCGGCCGCGACGCCGTGACGCGCGCCGGGTCGGGTGGTGGCGCGCACGACGACGCGGTGCTCGAGTGTTTCGTCGGCCGTGCCGACGAACGGCAGCGCCTTCGGCGCGCGTTCGAGGCCGCGGCACGCGGCGAGCCGCAACTCGTCGCCGTCGTGGGCGAAGCCGGAGTCGGGAAGTCGGCGCTGCTCAAGCAGCTTGCGCCAGATGTGGGCGTTCGCGCGGGATCGTTGCTCGTCGCCCGCTGTCTGGAAGCGGATGTCCGGCCGCCGTACGGTCCATGGAGCGACGTGGTCCTCGCCGCGTGGCGGGCCGGTCTCGCGCCACGCCGGACGTGGCACGAACTCGCACGTCTCGTCCCCGAACTCGGGACCACATCGGACGGGTCCGACGGTGCGAGCGCTGCCGCGGCGACGCCGGTCGGATCGCCATACGCGCTCCTCGACGAGCTGCAGCAGTTCCTCTCGCTCGTCACGGCCACGCGACCGCTCGCGGTGATCATCGACGACGCGCAGTGGGCCGACACCGCGACGTGGGAAGCGCTCGAGTTCCTCGCCGCGCGCCTCACGGACCAGCGACTCCTCGTCTGTCTCGCGATCGGCGCGGAGGACCTCGAGGAGGCGGCCGACGCGCGTCGCGGTCGCCTCTCGCGCTCGGAACGTTACGCCGAAATCGCGCTTGGGCGTCTGCGCCCCGACGACCTCGGGCAGTGGCTGCGCACCGCGCTCGGTGGCCAGACGCCAGACCCCGCGCTCCTGGCGCACGTCGGTGCGCAGAGCGAGGGCAATCCGCTGTTCGTCGTGCACACGCTGCGCGCCCTCGCCGACGGCGGCCAGCTCCGGACGGTCAACGGGCGCTGGACGTTCGACGCCGCGGCGGTCCGTGGCCCGCACGACGCGCCGCTTCCGCGCGCGGTGCACGATCTGCTCGCCCGCCGGATCGCGCGCCTGAGTCGGCCGCGCCGCGAGATCCTCGCCGTCGCGGCCGTTCTCGGGCGCGATTTCGACGCCGACACGCTCGTCGCCGCGTGTGACCGCGAGGAGGACGACGTGCTCGACGCACTCGACGCCGGTCTGGCAGCGGCCGTCCTGGTTCCGTCGCCACGTGCGGCCACGGCACTCACCTTCGCGCACGCGCTGTTGCCGCGCGTCCTGCAGGCCGGCGTGAACCCACTGCGGCTGCGGCGCGTGCATGAGCGCGTGGGGCGCGCCCTCGAGTCGCGAGGCGACGTCGCGGCGGCGGACGTGGCGCGGCACTTCGACCGTGCGGGGTGCGTCGCCGACGCGTTCCGAACGTCGTTCGAGGCTGGCGCACGCGCGGCAGCCGCTCATGCGTACGAGAGCGCCGCCGAGCTCTTCGCCGTCGCGCGGCGGCATGCGCGCGCGCTCCCCGAAATGGCCGACGTGGCATGGCGCCTCGCCGGGATCGCGGAAGTGCGTGGTGAATACGCGGTCGCTGAGGTCGAGTGCACGGCCCTCCTCGCCGACCTCGCCAGCGGTGCCGAAGCGCTCGGCGTTCTTCGGGCCGCGCGCCGGATGCGCGAGCGCCTGCGCCTCAAGCAGGGCGCGTCGGCGAGCGCCGTGCTCGCCAACTGCCTCGAGCTGCTCGCCGACGCGCGGGCCGCGGGCGCGGCCGACGAGATCGTCTGGCTGCTCATCATGTGCTCCGAGGCACACGCGTGCCTGGGCGACGCGGCCGACGCCGAACGGTTCGCGCACGACGCCGTCGCCACCGCGGACGCGATGGCGAACCTCGAGCTGCACGCGGCGGCGGCGATGCGCGTCGGCGTCACGGTGCTCGAAGCGGTGTCCGCAGGCCACCACGAGACGAGTCCGGCGGACGCGGTTCCGCACTATCGTCGCGCGCTCGATCTGTACACGCGGCTTGGCGATCGTCGCGGACAGGAGCGGGCCCACGGCTACATCGGGATCGCATGCGATCGGTCCGGAAATCACGCCGCCGCAGAGGTGGCCTACGGAACCGCGCTATCGATCGGCCGCGAGCTCGGGACGCGCAACACGATCGCGACGGCGCTCGGCAACCTCGGCATCCTCATGCTCAAGACCGGACGTTTCGCGCAGGCCGAGGAGTCGCTTCAGGAAGCACGGCAGCTGTTCACGACGCTCGGGATGGAACCGCAACGTCTCGTCACGCTTTACAATCTCGCGCACATCGCGCGTGAGCAGGGCGACGCGGCTGGCGCGCTCGAACTGTACGCGGCGTGCGTTGGCGTGGCCGAGTCGCTGGGCCAGACGGGAGTCTACCTCGGCGCGCTTGCCGGCGGCGGCTTGGCGGAGCTCGATCTGGGCAACGTGCGGGGCGCGGCCCAGCGCCGGACGTCGATGGACACGCGCTTCGCAGAACGCGCCGAATGGTGGTTCCAGGGCCGCGAACTCTGCGACGCCCTGCACGTTCGTCTCGCCGCCGCGACAGGCCGGCCGCGGGCCGAGGTCGCGGAGCTGCTGCTCTCCCGCGTCGAGCGTGCGGAGCGGCACGACCCGTACGCCGCGCTCTGGCTCGCGGCGGAGTGCGCCACGCTGCTGCGCGGCGTGGGGCCGGTCGCGGAAGCGACGCTGCATCGCTCGCTCGTGCACGCCCGCGCCCTC
>DASWUT010000547.1:0-1747 GCA_036401455.1 Gemmatirosa sp.
GTTCAGCCGGAACGCTCCCCACGTCTGCCGCGCGGCCACCGCCCGTGCGCGCGCCCGCATCGCCGCCAGCTCGCCGCGGTGTGCGTGGCACCACGCCAGCCGCGCGGCGAGCGCGTCCGCGTCGCGGACGCCGACGAGGAAGCCGTCGTCGCCATCGCGGATCAGGTCCGCCACGCCAGTGTTGGGCGTCGCGATCACCGGCGTGCCGTGGGCCATCGCCTCAAGGTAGACGAGCCCGAACCCCTCGGCGAGCGACGGCATGCAGAGCACGTCGCTCGTCTCGTACAGGCGCCGCAGCGCGTCGCGCGTCACCGGGCCCGTGCGCCGTACGCTCCCCGGCCGGAACGCGCCGTCGTACCGGGCGAGCAGCGCGTCGTCGGACCCGCCACGCCCCGCGATCACCAACTCCGCGTTGGGCAGCGCCAGTCGGCGCCACGCGTCGAGCAGGTAGCTGACGCCCTTACGCTGAATGAACTGCCCGACGAAGAGGACGCGGAACGTGTCGTCCGGGTCGCGACGCACGGGCACCGCGTTGGGCAGCTCGACGCCGTACGGCACCACGCGCACACGCCGCGCATCAATCCCCTGCGCGACGAGCGTGAGGCGCGTGAAGTCGGACGCGACGAGGCAGAGGTCCGCCAGGTGCGCCTCCTCGCACCGTGCCGCGTACACCGCGGGCGCGAGGCTCATCTCGGGTTCGCGGGCGAGCGAGCCCGCGGCCTCGGGCACGTGCGCCGCTTCCTCGGCGAACAGCGCGCGAAGCGACGCGGGGTGCGGGTGCACCTGGAAGACCACCTTCGGCCCGCCGCCGTCCCCATAGGCCGGAAATGCCGCGTGCGCGTAGCAGCTGTAGGCGAGGATCCCCGTGCCGCGCGCCCGCGCGCGCTGCCCCGCCGCGCGCCCGATCGCGGCATCGCCGCGGCGGTCGCGCGCGTCCTCGAACCGCGCCATCACGTAGTCGCGCGGGTAGACGCGTACGTGGCGCGACGGCAGCCCGTCGCGGTAGCGCGCCGCGAGCGCGCGCCGTACGCGCGCAGGCGCCAGCCCGGCCAGCCCGCGGAACCACCGACGGTCGAGCGGCGAGTACCAGTCGGTGACGAGCGCATCCAGACGGCCGGCCTCGGCGAGCGCGAGCGGCACCTGATAGCCGTCGCGCGCGCCCTTGTGCACGACGGTCCAGCTGCCTAACGCGCGATCGTCAGCTGGCGCAGACATGCCGCACGGCCTGATCGAACGCGGCGGTCATCCGGTCGAGGCCGAAGTTGGCGTCCGACGTCGCGCGCGCCGTGCGGGCGAGCGCCGCCCAGCGCACCGGCTCGCGCTCGAGCGCGACGAGCGCGTCGGCCATCGCGTCGACCGCGCCGCGCGCAAAGAACACCGCGTTCTCGCCATCGGCGAGCGACGAGGCCTCCGGCCCGTGCGGCTCCCCTTCGGCAAGCACGACTGGCACGCCGAACGCGAGGCTCTGGACCGCCGCGAGCCCGATCCCGCCGGGCGATACGGCTGCCCACGCCGCGTTGAAGTGCGGCGCGAGCGACGCGGGGTCGTAGATCGATCCGGCGAAATCCACCGCATCCGCGACGCCGAGCGCCGCCGCGAGCTGCTCGAGCGCGGGGCGCTCCGGGCCGTCCCCGACGACGGTCAGCCGCTGCGGCGACCCGAACCGCCCGCGCGCGAGCGCGAACGCGCGCACGAGGAGGTCGACGCGCTTCTCCGGCACCAACCGCCCGACGGTGAGAATCCGGTC
>DASWUT010000548.1:0-5135 GCA_036401455.1 Gemmatirosa sp.
TAGCAGGTGGTTCATCGCGATCACCTCGGCGATGACGGTAATGTTCTTCCCCGGGTTGAGCGGCACCCGGATGCGCGGCAGCGCCACACCGAGAATGTCGTGCGTCTCGCCGTCGAGCCCCGTGCGGTCGACGACGGCTTCTTGGTCCCACGGCTCGAGGTGCACGCACACCTCGACGCGCTTCTGCTGGCGAACGGCGCGCACGCCGAAGATCGCCGGAATGTCGATCAGGCCGATGCCGCGAATCTCCATGTGGTGCCGCTGCAACTCGTGCCCGCGCCCGATCAACACGTCGCCGCCCCGCCGCTTGACGATCAGCAGGTCGTCCGCGACGAGCCGGTGCCCGCGCTCGACGAGGTCGAGTACACACTCGCTCTTCCCGATCCCGCTCATGCCGGTGAAGAACAGCCCGACCCCATACACGTCGGCGAGCGAGCCGTGGAGCGTCGTCGTCGGAGCGAACTCGTCGGCGAGTAGCGGCTTGATCTGGTCGTAGAACTCGGCCGTCTTGCTCGGCGTCCGAAATACGCCGACGCCGGCGCGCTCGGCGAGTCGCAGCAGCGGATCCGGCGGTTCGAGCCCTTTCGTGATGAAGACGCCCGGAATCGGAAACGAGAAGAACCGCGCGAGGTTCTCCTCCCGGGTCGCGTCGTCGAGCGACCGCAGGTAGGTGACCTCGGTCTCGCCGAGCACCTGAACGCGCTCGTGCGCGAAGCGGTTCACGTAGCCGGCGAGGACGAGGCCGGGGCTGGATGCCTCGGGGCCGGGCACGGGGCGGGCACGGCCGACGTCGGCCCCGATCTGCTCGACGGGCGTCGACTCGGCCAGTCGGTCGACGAGCTGCCCGATCGTGAACGGCGGGCGCGTGGGGCTCACCGGACGCGCGCCGGGCGTGGCGACGCCGCGACAACCTCGGCGAGGTGCGCAGCCGTTTCGGCGGCGGCTCGCTCCCAGGTGAACGATTCGGCGAAGCCGCGCGCGTTGGCGCCCATGCGCGCGACGAGGTCGGGCGCCGACGCGAACTCGTCCAGGCGGGCGGCGACTGCACTCACGTCGCCGTGCGGCACGAGGAACCCCGTGCTGCCGTCGCGCACGCTCTCCCGCAAACCTGGGGAGTCGGAAGCGACGACTGGCGTGGCGCACGCAGCGGCTTCGAGGTTCGTGATTCCCCACCCCTCCTTGGGCGACGCGAAGACGAGGGCCCATGCGCGCCGCAGCAGCGCGAGCTTCTCGACCTCGCTGACCCGCCCAAGAAACCGTACGCGCGCGCGGAGGGCAAGAGAGTCGACCAGGTGTTCGAGCGCGGGCCGATAATCGCCGACGCCGGCAATCTCGAGCCGCGCGCGCGGGTCCGCCACGCGCGCGAACGCGCGCACAACGAGATCGACGCCCTTGTACCGTTTGAGCCGACCGAGGTACGCGAACACCGGCTCGGGCGCGCGCACGGTGGCGGCGGGCGTGTAGGCGCGCGCGTCGATGCCCGGATAGATCACGCGCACGCGGTCGCGCGCGATGCCTCGCGCCGCGAGGTCGTCCGCGGTGCTCTCCGAGATCGCCTCGAAAGGCACGCCGCGATAGGCGCGCGCCAGCGGTCGTTCGGCGAGCCACACCGCGGCCGCGACGGGGAGCGGCGCCTCGCGAAAGACGGTGCCGCCGAAGAGATGCGGCACGAGCGCGACCGTGCGCCGGGCACCCCAGCGCGGCGTGTGCAGCGGCACCTTGTTGACGTCCTCGACGAGCACGTCGAAGTCGAGCCGCGCGAGGTGCCGGTCATAGTAGCGGCGCGCGACGAACGGGAAGGTGTAGCGCGTTCCGGCGCGGTGCACCGCGATGCCGTCGAGTGTGGCGCGCGGCGCGGACCCGGCCCACCCGCCGCAGAGCAGCGTCACCTCGTGGCCGGCGGCGGCGATCCGCCCGAAGATCTCGTGCAGGTGGATCTCCGCGCCGCCGGCGAGGGGTGCCTCACGATCCTGCCAGTTGACGACGAGGATCCGCACGCGACCGCGCTGCTGCCCCGAGCCCTAGAGGCGCCCCAGCCGGCGCGCCAGTGCGTCGACGATCCCGTTGACGAACCGCGCGCTCTGCGCGCTGCCGTAGCGCTCCGCCAGGCGCACGGCTTCCTGAATCACGACCTTCGGCGGCGCGTCCGCGAGCCGCAGCTCCGCCGCAGCGAGCCGCAGCACGCAGCGCTCGATCGTGCCAAGCCGCTCGAGTCGCCAGTTCGTCGTCACCGCGGCGAGCTCCGCGTCGACGTCGCGACGGGAGCGGACGATCTCGCCGACGATCCGGGCGGCCTGCTTGCGTTCCTCGGGTCCGACGCCGAGGTCGTCCCACACGTTCTGCGCGACGCGTTCGAGTCCTTCCTCGCCTCGCACGTCCCACGCATACAGCGCCTGCAGCGCGCGGGCCCGCGCGCGGCTCTCGACGCGCGCCATCAGTCGTCGGACGGCGCGCCGTCGAACTCGTCCTCCGCCTCCGCCGCGGCATCGAGCATCGCGAACAGGTCGGCCATCTCGAGCGCCGCGAGCGCGGCATCCCACCCCTTGTTGCCGTGTGCACCACCCGCGCGCGCCTCGGCCTGCGCCATGTCGTCGGTCGTCAACAGCCCGAGCCCGACCGGCACGTCCGCCTCCGCCGACGCGTCGGCGAGTCCGCGCGCGGCCTCACCGGCGACGATGTCGAAGTGCGGCGTCTCGCCGCGCACGACCGCCCCGACGGCGACGACCGCCGCATAGCGATCGCTCGCCAGCACGCGGCGGACGGCCGCCGGCAGCTCCCACGCGCCCGGCACCCAGACGACGTCGATGGCGTCGAACGCGGTGCCGTGGCGCACGAGCGCGTCGACGGCACCGTCCGCGAGGGCGCGCGTGACGGTCTCGTTGAAGCGGCTCGCGACGACCGCGAAGCGGCGGCCGTCACCGCGAGGGGTGCCGACGAACTCGGGCATGGAATCGGGCGTGAGATCTACGACGGGAAGCTGACGCGGCACGTCGGCAAGATGAGAGGGGATGACACGTGCCCCCCGAAACGGTCGGCGCCACAACCTATGCGGATCGGGGCCGCCGTCATACCGGCGCACATGTCACGACGCCAGCAGATGTCCGAGCTTCGCGCGCTTGGTGTCGAGGTACGCCGAGTTCTCGTCGGTCCGCGGCGCGACGATGCGCACCCCTTCCAGCACGGTGAGCCCGTAGCCCTCGATGCCGACGAGCTTGCGCGGGTTGTTGGTCATGATGCGCACCGCCTTGAGCCCGAGGTCGAGCAGGATCTGTGAGCCGATCCCGTAGTTGCGCAGGTCGGGCTGAAAGCCGAGCCGTTCGTTGGCCTCGACGGTGTCGGCGCCGCGGTCCTGCAGCTCGTACGCGCGCAGCTTGTTGAGGAGGCCGATGCCCCGCCCTTCCTGGTCGAGGTAGACGATCACCCCGCACCCGGCCTCGACGATCATGTCCATCGCGCGCTCGAGCTGCCAGCCGCAATCACACCGGTCCGAGTGAAATACGTCGCCCGTGAGACACTTGGAGTGCATCCGCACGAGCACGCCCTCGCCGCGCGCGACGGCCGCGTCGATGTCGCCGTGCACGAGCGCAACGTGCTCGCGCGTGTCGACGTCGTTCTTGTAGCCGACGATGCGCCAGAGCCCGCGGGACGTGGGCAGCCGCGCGTCCGCGACGCGGTGGACGAGACGCTCCGTCTTGAGGCGATGCGCGACGAGCTGCGCCACGGTGATGAACGTGATCCCGTGCCGCTCGCAGTACGCGTCGAGGTCGGGGCGCCTCGCCGACGAGCCGTCGGCGTTCAACACCTCGCAGATCACGCCGGCGGGGGTGAGCCCGGCGAGGCGACAGAGGTCGACCGCCGCCTCGGTGTGACCGACACGCGCGAGCACGCCGCCCTCGCGCGCGCGCAGCGGATGGATGTGCCCCGGTCGACGCAGGTCGCGCGGGACCGACGTTGCGTCCGCGGCGACGCGGATCGTCGCCGCGCGGTCGGCCGCCGAAATCCCGGTCGTCACGCCGAAGCGCGGTGCCGCATCGATGCTGACCGTGAACGCGGTCCGCATCGCCTCGGTGTTGTCCTCCGTCATCAGCGGCAGATCGAGGCGGGCGCAGTGCTCGGGACTCAGGGCGAGGCAGAGCATCCCCTTGGCGTCGAGCATGTGGTTGACCATCGCCGGCGTGACGAGTTCCGCCGCGCAGATGAGGTCGCCCTCGTTCTCGCGGTCCTCGTCGTCCGCGACGACGAGGAACTTGCCGGCGCGCAGGTCGGCGATCGCCTGCTCGATGGTGCCAAAGGCCATGCTCGAACTCCTGTCGGTGGTGCGTTAGGCCGCGCGGGCCGCGAGGTACGGCGCGACGAGACGCTGGACGTACTTCCCGACCACGTCCCCCTCGACGTGCACGGGGTCGCCCGGGGCGCGAAGGCCGAGCGTGGTGTGGCGATGCGTGTACTCGATGATCGAGAGCTGCAGCACGCCGGGCGCCGGCAGCGCGTTCACCGTGAGGCTGACACCATCGACGGTGACCGATCCGTGCGGCACCATCAGCGCGTCGAGCCCGTCGGGCAGCGCGACGTCGATGAGCCACGCGTCACCGCGGCGCGCGACCTGCTCGACCGTCCCGACGCCGTCGACGTGCCCCTGCACGAGATGCCCGCCCAACCGATCGCCGGCGCGCAGCGCGCGTTCCAGGTTGACGCGGCGACCCGCGCGCCACGTCCCGAGCGCCGTGCGGTCGAGCGTCGTGACGACCGCCGCGACGGTGAACCACGAGCGCGCGCCGTCGCCGTCCGCGCCGGCGATCGGGCCCGAGCTCCGCACGGTCAGGCACACGCCGTCGCACGCGACGCTTTCGCCGTCGGCGAGGGACTCGTACGCGGTGTGGATGCGGAACTCGCGCCCCGCCTCGGTATCGTCTACCGAGGCGATGGTGCCGACGTCGTCGACGAGACCGGTGAACATGGTTCGGTACGGGCCCGCCGAACGGGCGTGTCAGGGACTGGGTGCGGGCATATCGGAGCGATCGGCCCCGCGGGTCGGGACGGCGTGCACCGCGTACGCGGACATCAGATCGTCGCCGAGCACGCGGCGGCGCACGATCGGGAGCCGGCGTGCGCCGCGGCCGGCCTGCGGCGGCGCG
>DASWUT010000549.1:0-8491 GCA_036401455.1 Gemmatirosa sp.
TGGCGGCAACGAACGGTTCGATCAGCGAGTACATGCTGACGATCTCTCCGTGCGCCGCGACGAACGAGCCGGCGTCGATCGCGCCCGACGTGACGAGCGATGCCGCCATGTCCCAGTAGCCGGTCACCATCCGGAACCAGGCGTTGCGCGGCCCGCGGATGATCTCGACCGCGGCCTCCAACGTCTCCGGTTGGAACTCGGCGAGAAACCACGCGCGCGCCTCGCGCAGCACCGGCTCGCGGCGCAGGTCGAAGAGCTGCAGGTTGAGCGTGGCGCTCTCGTAGGCGGTCGGCATCGTCGTCAGTCGTTGGGCTCGTCACGCGCGAACACGACGCCGCGCGTGTCGCGCAGATAGCGCGGCGACGTGCCATCGCCCGCCGGCGGACCGACCGGAAGTGCGTTGGGCGCAGGCGGCGCGGCCTCGTCGGCGGGCGCGACGTCGTGCGGTGCGGCGCGCGGCGCGGTCACCGCCGGCGCCGGCGGGATCCCCTCGGCCGACGCGGTGCCCCCCGCGCCGTTGAGGCGCTCGCGCGCGCCGAAGTCGACGATCTGCTGCCACCCGCGGTCGAGCACGTCCGCGCAGATCATCACGAGGTCGCCCTTGCGCGCCATGCCGAGCGCGGCGTCGATCGCCGCCTGCTCGTCGGTGATGATCTGGACGCGATCGCGCGGAATCCCCGCCGCGACGAGCGCCGCGGCCATCATCCGCGGAACTTCGTCCTCGCCGCGACCGCGCGGGTTGTCGTCGCGCCGGCAGATGTAGAGGTCGAAGCGCCCTTCTGCCGCGGCGCGCGCCGTTGCGCGGATGTCCTCGTCGCGCCGGTCGCCCGGTGCGGAGAGCACGAAGATTCGCCGCCCCGCGACGTCGAGGCGCCGCGCCGTGTCGACGAGCGCGGCCACCGCGTTCGCGTTGTGCGCGTAGTCGAACAGCACGCGGAACGGGTGCCCGTCGTACACGTTCAGCCGCCCCGGCGCCTGGAAGAAGGTGCTGTCGAACGTGCGGAGTCCGTGACGGATGTCCTCCAGCCGCACTCCCATCGCGAATGCCATCGCCGCCGCGAACATCGCGTTCTGCACGTTGAACGTCGCGCGGCCATCCAACGCCGCGGGGATCAGGTGCGTCCACAGCAGCGGAATGTGCGCGCCATGATCGTAAATCGTGATCATCTGCCCGTTCACGCCCGTCTCGAGCGCGACGGCGCGCCCACCCGCGCGGATGTGCTCGCCGACGAGCGCGTTCGCCGGGTCCATCGTCACATAGCAGACGTGCGTCGCGTCGGTATGCGCGGCCATGCGCACGGTCAGCCGGTCGTCGGCGTTCAACACCGCCGTGTCGGTCGCGATCTCGACGACGGTGCGCTTGATCGTCGCGAGCTGCTCGAGCGTCTCGACGCCACGCTGGCCGAGGTGATCGGGCTGCACGTTGAGCACGGCGCCGACGTCGACGCGGCGCATCGCCATCCCCGCGCGCAGCAGTCCGCCGCGCGCGGTCTCCAGCACCGCGACGTCCACCGACGGATCGCCGAGCACGATGCGCGCCGACGTCGGCCCGGTCATGTCGCCCTCGACGGTGCGCTGCCCGTCGATGTAGACGCCGTCGGTCGTCGTCAGCCCGACGCGCCGGCCGGCGAGCTTGTGGATGTGCGCCAGCATGCGCGCCGTCGTCGTCTTGCCGTTGGTCCCCGTCACGGCAGCGATCGGGATCGTCGCCGGACGCGACGGCGGAAAGAGCATGTCGACCACGCGCCCCGCCACGTCGCGCGGCTTCCCCGCGCTCGGGGCCATGTGCATGCGGAATCCGGGCGCGGCGTTGACCTCGCAGATCGCGCCGCCCGCGTCCTTGTACGAGCAGGTGATGTCGGGCGAGAGGAAGTCGACGCCGCCGACGTCGAGCCCGACCGCCTGGATCGCGCGCACCGCCATCTCCGCGTTGTCGGGGTGCACGACGTCGGTCACGTCCTCCGCGGTCCCGCCGGTCGACAGGTTGGCCGTGCGCCGGAGCAACACCTCCTCGCCCGCGGGCGGCACGCTGTCCGGCGTCCATCCGCGCGCCGCGAGGAGGCCTAACGCCTGCTCGTCGAGCCGGATCTGCGTGAGCACCTTTTCGTGCCCGATGCCGCGTCGCGGGTCCGCGTTGAGCGCGGCCACCAGCGCCGCGACGGTGCGCACGCCGTCGCCGACGACGTGCCCCGGCACCCGCTTGCTGACCGCGACGAGCGCGCCGTCGACGACGAGCATCCGGTGGTCGTGCCCGGCGATGAACGTTTCGACCAGCACCGCCGACGAGTGCTCCGCGGCGAGTGCGAATGCGTCGCGCACGCCGTCGGGCGTGGTCAGCCCGACCGACACGCCGCGCCCGTGATTGCCGTTGTACGGCTTCACGACCACCGGGAACCCGATCCGCTCGGCCTCATCGGCCGCTCCATCCGCGTCGTAGACGAGCGCCTGCCGCGGCACCGGCAGCCCGAGGTTTGCGAGAAGCGTGTTCGTCTCTTCCTTGTCGCTCGCGATCTCGACGGCAATGTGTGGCGTGCGCCCCGTCACGGTCGCCTGGATCCGCTGCTGGTTGCGACCATAGCCGAGCTGCACGAGCGACTGCGCGTTGAGCCGGATCCACGGGATGCCGCGCCGTTCGGCCGCGTGGACGATCGCCGCCGTGCTCGGGCCTAACGCGCGCCGCTGCGCGTAGCGGATGAACGCGTCGCGCCGTTCGGTCCAGTCGAATGCCGCGGCGTCGGCCGTCGCCTCGGGCGGGCGATCGTGTTCGGGCAGCAGCGGCACCGCGAGCGCGTGCAGCAAGTCGAGCGCGAGCCGCCCCGCCTCGAGCCCGACGTCGCGCTGCTCGTACTCGTAAACGACGTCGTACACGCCCTGCTGCCCCGCGACCGAACGCGTCTTGCCGAACGACACCTGCTCGCCCGCGAGGTTCTGCAGCTCGATCGCGACGTGCTCGAGCACGTGCCCCATCCACGTTCCCTCGTCCTCGGTCAGCCGACGCACGAATCCGCCCGGCACGCCGTACGAGCACCCGTGCTCGGCGAGCGTCGGCACCGCGGCGAGCAGCGCGTCGGTGAACGCCGGCCCGAGCCGCCCCGACGGCCACACCTCGAACACACCGAGGTCGAGCGCGAGGCGGATGACCGGGAAGTGGGCGTAGTGATTGGGGCCCACGTAGACGGACTGCTCGAGGACGCGCATGGCAGGAAGGGCGCGGCGGTGGAAGGTGAGCGGGCTAGACGGGGCTGGCCGCGGTGAACGCGTCGGGAAGATCCGCCCGCAGCCCCGTCGTCGCACCGAGCATGACACGCTCGCCGGTCGCGACGATGCGCACGCGCAGCGTCCGCACGTCGACGCGTGGCTGCGGCACCGGGCGCGCCGGCCGTCGCCGCCGCTCGGTCGGGAACGCCGCGGGCGCGTGGACGGCCGGCGCTGCCGGCGCGATCGGGCGGGCGGACCGCGCGTCGATGACCGTGATCCCGCCAGTTCCGACGATGGTCGTCTCGCCGTCCGGCGCGATGAACGCCGCGGTGTTCTCGTCGACCCCGACGCCGGTGCATTCGGGCTCGAGCGAAACCGCGGTGAGCAGCCGCCCCTGCCGGCGTCGCTCGCGGAAATGCTGGTCGATGACGAGGTCGGTCGCGAGGCCGAGCCCCGTGATGAGCGTGACCATCCCCGGCCGCGGGCGCGGGCCCGACCACCCGCGGGCAATCATCCGCTCGCTCAGGTACGACGCGCCCGCACTCGTCCCGGCGACGGGCAGCTCGTCTTCCGCCCACCGGCGCCGCAGCAGGCGCGCGATCGGCGTCCCGCCGAGCACCTCGGCCAACCGCACCTGATCGCCGCCGGTGAAGAAGACGCCATCGGCCCGGGCGAGGGCGGCGAGCGCGTCCGGGTTCTCGCTGTCGGTCCGTGTGCGCACGTCGAGCACTGCGACGCCGCTCGCCCCGTGCCGGCGGAGCGCGTCGGCGTACTCGTAGCCGGTTCGTGGCAGGCTCGACGCGACGGGCACGACGACGAGCCGCGCGCCGGGCCCGCCGCACAGCGCGACGAAGCGTTCGAAGATCGCCGGGTCGGCGAGCCCGCCCCCGATTGGGACGAGCCAGCCGCGGGCGGGCGCGGGGCGGAAGGACTGGGCAACCATACCCGCCGAACGGTAGCGCGCCGGGGAACCCCTCCGTACGGCGCTCGCCAGCCGCGCCCGCCAGGCGCCGGACGCGGCAGCGACCGCCGCGTCCGGCGTCGTGTCAGCGCGCGACCGCGCTCGTGCCGGCGCTGCCGGGCTTGGGCGCGGTATAGTCGCCCTCGATCACCGACGGCTCGTACTGCGGCGGGGCCGGAATCGCGCGGCCGGGCGTGGGCTCCGGGTTCTGCACGCGGAAGAAGAGCGCCGCTGCCGCCGCGCCGGCGAGCGGGCCGACGATGTACAACCACACCGGCGCGAGCGCGCCCGCCGACTCTGGCTCGCCGGAGAACGCTCGCACGAGCGCGGGCCCGATCCCGACCGCCGGGTTGAACGCGCCTCCGGAGATCGGCCCACCGGCGAACGCCGCGACGACGATCGTGAACCCGATCGCGAGCCCGTAGAACGAGTTGCCCTCCGTCTGCCGCGCGGTCGCCGCGTTCAGCACGACGAGCGCGAGTGCGAAGGTGAACAGCGTTTCGACGACGAGTGCGCTCCCGAGTCCGACCGTGGGGCCGGGCGCCGGTGCGAAGGTGTGCCCGGTCACGGCGCGGACCGTCAGTGCGGCGAGCACGGCGCCGAGCAGCTGCGCGATCCAGTAGGGCACGACGTCGCGCGCGGGCAGCTTGCCGCGCATCCACACGGCGAGCGTGACCGCCGGATTGTAGTGCGCGCCGGACACGTGCCCGCCCATGTAGACCATGATCATGAGCGAGGCCCCGATCGCGAGTGGTGCGAGCGGCGTCCCCGAGACGACCGTCAGGCCGACGGTCAGCACGAGGAAGTACGTTCCGATCAGTTCGGTGGGGTAGGTCGGTTTCATCGATGGGATGAGAAAGGCGGCACCGCCGTCGCTCCCGGGCATACGACCCAGCAGGGAGCGACGGCGGCGCAATCGTGGCACCGTCGGGCGCGTTCCGCTAGAGTCGCCGTCGATTCGTGGAGTGCGGGTTACCATACCTCGATGCTGACCCTGCTGCGCAACGCCGACGTGTACGCCCCCGCGCCGCTCGGACGGCACCACGTGCTCGTCGCTGGCGAGCGTGTCGTGTGGATGGGCGCCGACCTGTCCGCGCTCCCCGCGGAGCTCGCGGCCGACGAGATCGATCTGCACGGCGCGCGGCTCGTGCCCGGGTTCATCGACGGCCACGTGCACCTCACCGGCGGCGGCGGCGAGGCCGGGCCACAGACGCGCGTTCCTCCAGTCCCGCTCTCGCGCTTCACGCTCGGCGGCGTCACGACGGCGGTCGGTCTGCTCGGCACCGACGACTACACGCGTGGACCGATCGGCCTCGTCGCGACCGCGCGCGCGCTCGTCGACGAGGGGATCACGGCCTGGTGCCACACCGGCGGCTACCACGTGCCTCCGGCGACGATCACCGGGTCGGTGCGCGGAGACATCGTCAACGTGGACCGGATCATCGGTGTCGGCGAGATCGCGCTGAGCGACCACCGCTCCAGCCAGCCGACGTACGACGAGCTGGTGAAGCTCGCCGCCGAGGCGCACGTGGCGGGGCTGATGACGCGCAAGGCGGGAATCGTGCATCTGCACCTGGGCGACGGCGCGCGCGGGCTCGCGCTCGTCCGCGAGGCGCTCGACCGGAGCGAGATCCCGGCGCGCGTGTTCAACCCGACGCACGTCAACCGGCGGCGCGCGCTGTTCGACGAGGCCGTCGCGCTCGCCCGTCGCGGGTGCACGATCGACGTCACCGCGTTCCCCGCCCCGCACGGCGACGGTGACGAGTACGCGGCCGATGAAGCGCTCGTCCGCTACTGGGCGAGCGGCGCGCCTCCCGAGCGCGTGACGGTGAGCTCGGACGGCGGCGGAAGCCTTCCCGTGTTCGATGCGCAGGGGCAGATGACGCGGATGGGCGTGGGCGACCTCGGCGCGGTGGCGGGGGTGCTGCGCGCGCTGCTCGCGCGCGGCGTGCCGTTAGGCCGCGCGCTCGCGCCGATCACGTCCAACGTGGCGGCGTTGTTGCGCCTTCGCGGCAAGGGCGCCGTCGCCGTGGACGGCGACGCGGACCTCGTCGTGCTCGACGCGGCCGGTGGGGTCCGCGACGTGATGGCCCGCGGCGTCTGGCACGTGCGGGACGGCGCGGCCGTCCGTCGGGGAACGTTCGAGGGCTGACGGCTGGCGGCAGCGCACGCGACCGCGCTCGCGGTGCACCGTCACGGTGCACCGTCATTATGTTGCCGAGCACCGCGACCCCTGCGGTAGCCCCGCCCCCACCCCGCGGCCGCGCCTCTTGCCGCGCCCCTTCGGAGCCCTCGTGAATCACGCCCCGATCGCGAATCTGACGTTCATCGACTACGTCATCATGGCGGCGTACTTCGCCGTCGTGCTCGGCATCGGCTTCGCCCTCCGCCGCTCGGCGAAGACCAGTTCGGACTTCCTGATTTCCGGCCGCTCGCTCCCGCCCTGGGTCACCGGGCTCGCCTTCCTCTCCGCCAATCTCGGCGCGCAGGAGGTCATCGGCATGGGCGCGTCGGGCGCGAAGTACGGCATCGCGACCGCGCACTTCTACTGGATCGGCGCGATCCCCGCGATGGTCTTCGTCGCGCTGTTCATGATGCCGTTCTACTACGGCTCGCGCGCGCGCTCCGTCCCCGAATACCTCAAGCTGCGCTTCGACGAGAAGACGCGCACGCTCAACGCGGGCACGTTCGCGGTGATGACGATCCTCTCGTCGGGAATCTCGATGTACGCGATGGGCAAGCTCTTCAACCTGCTGCTCGGGTGGAGCTTCAACACGAGCGTGTGGGTGTCGGCCGCGATCGTGCTCGCCTACGTGTTCGCCGGCGGCCTCACGAGTGCGATCTACAACGAGGTGCTGCAGTTCTTCATGATCGTCTTCGGGTTCGCGCCGCTCGTCTGGCTCGGCCTGCGGTCGGTCGGCGGCTGGCCCGGCCTCACGGCGCGCCTCACCGAGCAAGCGGCCGCGCGCGGCTACGCGCCGGGCGCGTTCACGCACGTCTGGCAGGGAATGACGCACGCGTCGACGAACCCGATCGGCGTCGAGGCGTTCGGCCTCGTCGCGGGGCTCGGCTTCGTGCTCTCGTTCGGCTACTGGTGCACCGACTTCCTCGTCGTGCAGCGCGCGATGGCCGCGGACTCGATGACCGCCGCGCGCCGCACGCCGCTCATTGCGGCCGTGCCCAAGATGTTCTTCCCCTTCCTCGTCATCATCCCGGGAATGATCGCGCTCGCGTTGGGCGGCGGGCAGGGCGCGGGCACGATCCCGGCCAAGCTCACCGCGGCGGGCGCGCCGCTCATGGACAGCGCGGGACACGTCGTGCTCGACTACGACCTCGCCACGCCGATGCTGCTCATCAAGCTCTTCCCCGCGGGAATGCTCGGCCTCGGCCTCACGGCGCTGCTCGCCTCGTTCATGAGCGGCATGGCCGGCAACGTCACCGCGTTCAATACGGTGTGGACGTACGATCTGTACCAGAGCCACATCAAGAAGGACGGCACGGACGCGCACTATCTGTGGATGGGGCGCGTGGCCACCGTCGTCGGCGTGCTGCTCTCGATCGCGGCTGCGTACATCGCGAGCGCGTTCAACAACATCATGGACCTGCTGCAGCTCGTCTTCGCCTTCGTCAACGCGCCGCTCTTCGCGACCTTCGCGCTCGGCATGTTCTGGCGTCGGACGAGCCCCAACGGCGCGTTCTGGGGACTGCTCTCCGGTACGATCGGCGCGGCGATCCACCACGGCCTCACGCTTCCGGTCGGCTCGTCGCCGGGGCTCAAGGGCGGCTACTTCGGTGTCCTGCACACGTACCCGAGCGAGCTCGCCCAGACGTTCTGGACGGCGATCTCCGCGTTCGTGACCTGCATCGTCGTCAGCGTCGCGGTCAGCCTCGTGACCCAGCCGCGCGTCGAGTCGGAGCTGCGTGGGCTCGTCTACGCGCTCACCGAGCGCCCGAAGGACGGCGCGCTCACGTGGGTGCAGCGCCCCGCCACGTTCGCCGGCGCGGTGCTCGCGCTCACGATCGTGCTCAACCTCGTCTTCCGCTAAGGAGCTGCCGCGATGAGTGCAGCGGGTAGTCTGGACCTCCGCCTTCCGATCGGTGGCCTGTTCGTGATCCTCGGCCTGCTGCTCGTCGGTTACGGCGTGGCTACGGCGAGCAACGTGGAGCAGTACGCCCAGGCCGGCGGATTGAACATCAACCTGTGGTGGGGCCTGATCATGCTCGTCGTCGGCGTGCTGTTCCTGCTCCTCGCGCGCCGCGACGCGCGCGCCGAGCTGCGCGCCGCCGCGGCCGGAGCGAGCGCGCCGCCGCGACGCGATCCGGCGGCGGCGG
>DASWUT010000550.1:0-5938 GCA_036401455.1 Gemmatirosa sp.
GCGCGGCCGCGACGACCCGGCGGACGGTCAGCGTGCTGTTCGTCGACCTCGACGATTTCAAGGCCGTCAACGACGCCCTCGGCCACGCCGTCGGCGACCGGCTGTTGGGCGAAGTGGCGGCGCGGCTGCAGCGCGCGACCCGTGGGTGCGACACCGTCGCGCGGCTCGGTGGGGACGAATTCGCCGTACTGCTCGAGCACGTCGCCGACGTGGAGGACGGCGCGCGCGTGGCGGAGCGCATCGGGGGGGCGCTCGCGACGCCGTTCACGCTCGACGGCCGCGACGTCCGCGTCACGGCGAGCATCGGGATCGCGTCGGACGCGGTGAGCGGGTGCCACGTGTCGGCCGGCGAGTACGCGGGCGACGAGACGCCGGGCGACGCTGCCGACCGGCTGCTGCGGCACGCCGACGTCGCCATGTATCGCGCCAAGGCGCGCGGCAAGGCGTGTCACGTGACGTTCTCGCCGGCGATGCAGCGCGAGGTGGTCGATCGGTTGGAGTTAGGCATCGACCTCGACCGCGCGGTCGCCGACGAGTCGCTCACGCTGGCCTTCCAGCCGATCGTCGACCTCGCCGACGGGCGGGTGGCGGGGTTCGAGGCGCTCGCGCGGTGGACGCACCCGGTGCGCGGTTTCGTGAGCCCGGCGCTGTTCATCCCGCTCGCCGAACAGACGGGGGCGATCCTCGCGCTCGGGCAGTGGGTGCTGTACCGCGCCTGCGCCGCGGCCGCGAGGTGGGGTAGCGGCTTGGCGGACGCGGGCGCGCCGGCCGTCACCGTGAACGTGTCGGGCCGTCAGCTGCAGGACCCCGCGCTGCCGTCGGTCGTCGCCGGCGCGCTTCACGCGTCGGGGCTCGCACCGGAGCGCCTCACGCTCGAGATCACCGAGGGCGTGCTGATGGAGGACACGGAGTCGACGCTCGAGCGGCTGCACGCGCTGCGCGCGCTCGGCGTGCGGCTCGCGGTCGACGACTTCGGCACGGGGTACTCGTCGCTCGCCTACCTGCACCGGTTCCCGATCGACGTGCTGAAGCTCGACAAGACGTTCGTCGACGGCGTGGCGCGCGGTGGGCGCGACGCGGTGCTCGCGCGGACCATCGTCACCCTCGGCGCGACGATGCAGCTGCGCACGGTGGCGGAGGGGATCGAGCATGCGGGACAGCGCGACGCGCTGCGCGAGATGGGCTGTCCGCTCGGACAGGGGTACCTGTTCTCGCGGCCGGTGCCGGAAGGCGATGTCGCCGCGCTGCTCGCGCGCGATCGGCTGGCGTAGCATCGGTCCAGCGCCAGCGTACGGCTGGTGGAGCACGCACGCTCGCCGCATCGGCGACGTCGGCGGCTGGCACGAGAGTCGCCTGCTTCAGTGCCGGCCCCAGTCGGGCCGGACCTCTCACCGGAGATTGACGCGATGCGCGAGTTCAGGAACGTAGTGCGGACGGCGACCCTCGCCGCCGCGGTTGGTGCCCTCGGCCTGGTGCCGGCGGTGGGACATGCCCAGACGACGCAGCCCGCGCCCAAGCACCACAGCAAGCTCAAGGGCGCGCTCGTCGGCGGCGCGGCCGGCGCGGCGGTCGGGCACCCGAAGCTCGGAGCGGCAGCGGGCGTGATTCATCAGCACAACAAGAACAAGAAGGCTGCCGCGGGGGGCTGAGCGCAGTCGCGCGATGATGTGCGACCCCTGGTGTGCGGCGCCCTACCCGACGTCGCCCTCCAGGTGGTCGAGAACCCAGAGGCACAGGTCGGCCGACGGCTCGGCGTCCGGGTCGGTCGCCGTACGGGCAGCAAGCCACTGCTCCATGCGGGCGATCCGCCGTCGGGCCGACGAGGCGAGCGCCCCGCCTCCGCTGACGACGCCGTCAGGGCTCGAAAGCCGACCCGCAAGGGTGTCGTACACTGCCCGCGCGGTCTCGGCTAGCAGGTGCGCGGCCCGCTGCTCCGCAGCGGAAGCCGTCACGGCGAGCGTCTCGGCGTCTCCGGCGACACGGCGGATTGCCGTGGGAAGGTCGACGGCCGCCGTGATCGGCTCCGCCTCGAGCGGCGCCCGGCCAGGCCACGCCGCACGCCACAACGTCGCGACGAGCGCGGCGGCGGTTCGTGGCTCCTCCGGGTGGGTGTGCTCCGGGTGCGCGGCGCGGCCACCACGCGGCGCGCTCATACCGACCGTCCGCGCCGATCCCTGCTCGCCGTCCCCGCGCATCGGTGCGCCGGACCGGTGAACGGTGTGCCCTGCAGAACGGGCGGAGCCGACGGGAGTGAGGCGCACACGTGACGACGGGTGGACGGGTTGACCGGAGGCGGTGTGTCGCCTGCGGTGACCCGCGCGACACCAGCCGTGCCCCCTCAAGCTACGACGCGCGCCGCGGCGCGCGAGCATCGCGAGCTGGCGCGCGGCAGTGGCGTCACGCAGTCGACGGCTGGACGGTGGGTCGGTCAAGCCACGCCGCCGACTGCTCCGCATCGCACGCTCCAACTCCGTTCGGCGCGCCGGCCCACCCCAGTCGTCGCGCACCGACAGTTAGAAGCGTCTTGACAGAATTGCACCGCAGCGTGAGTGTTGCCGAGCCGAACCACTGGTGATGGCCGCGGTGCCGGCAGCGATGCCGCACGCGGGCCGGGGTGGTGCCGTGCGCCGACCGATCGTGCCGGGCCGCGTGGACCCGTACAGACGTCGACCCGGACGACGGCCGCATGAACGGCGCGAACGTCCGTCGGATGCCGCATCCGATCGAGATCAAGGCGTCGAATGTGAGTGGCGGCGCGCCAGACGAGCTGCTGATCTTCTGGGGCAACACGCCAGCCGGCAGCACCGCGACACTGTACCTGCCGGCCGTCCGATCCTCGGATGTCCTGCGTCTCGCCGGCGCGGCGTTTCAGACGCACCAGCTGACGCAGGTCGACGCCCACACGATTCGATGCCCGGTCGGTGGCGTGACCATCATCCCCATTCCGAGCGGAACGGCTCGAATCGCCGGTCTGCTCACGGTCGAACTGCCGTTAGGCATTCGCAAGGGCGAACGATTCGACATCGTCGTGCGCCAGGTGACGCCGGCTCGCGCCACGTCGCGGCCCGCGCCCCCGCCTCCCCCACCGATCAAGATCGCGCGCGGCCGGAGCCGAGCAACCGCCGATGACGTTCGGTTGGCGACGGGAGATCGGCGCGTTTCAGATCGCCATCGTGATCAGCACGAAGGAGCGGATTCTTCTGTCGGAAGAGCGGCTGCTCGCCTGGCTGCTCTGGATCCAGCAATCGCTGCACGTGAACAACCGCTGGTATCCGGTCTTGAAGCGGTACATCGAACAGGTTGAAGGCCGGATCACGGGATTCGGCGGCGACCCGGGCAAGATCCTGCCGTCGCCGATCGGCGACGTCCCGGGCTGGCCGGTTCGCGGAAAGGGCGGACGGGGACACCACCCCGAGCCGGGTCGTGGCCGCCATGGCGACGAGGACCTCGACCTGCTCGACGGGCTGCACTACACCGGCAAGGTCGTGGGCATCGTCTATGACCGGTTCGGCGACTTCGAGGGGTTCGTCCTCCTCACGGAATCCGGTCACGAACACACGTTCCGCGGCCGCGAGCACGAGATCGAGGACCTCGTGCATCGCGCGTGGCTCGAACGAATCGTGATCTCGGTGTTCGTCGACGACGGTGACCGGCGGTGGCCGAAGTCGATCGTGTTGCGCCGGCCTCCTCGCGAGCGGCGCGAGTAGCTCGGCGCACCCCTCGACGCGCTACGACGTCCGTCGCCGACGGACCAGCACCCCCGTCATCGCCAGGCCTGTCACGACCAGCGCGTACGTCGCGGGTTCCGGCACGACCGCCGCGCCCGTACCGGCGATCGCCACGCCGCCGAGTCGCTCGCCGGCCGCGGCGGTTTCGAGCACGCTGAAGGGTGAGGCCGACCCGTCGGCGTGCACCGTGATCGTGACTAACTCGTTGGGGTCGGCGCCCAGGTCATGCCCGGTGTCGTCGGTGATCGTGCCGTCGCCCTCGTCGGCAACGAACAGCGTCGTCGCGTTGCCGAACCAGAGTCCGAACGGGTGCGTCGACACGTCGGGCTTGCCGGACGCGGTCAAAGTGGGAAAGCCCGGGAGAACGGTGATCGGCGTCGTCGCCGCGGTGGCCGCCGTCGGGAGCGCGCCGGCGGCGCCGACCTGGTAGACGGTGTTCACGCCATTGCCGCCGCTCCCCTTCGTCACGTACAGCGTGTTATTGAAGAGGGTGACGCCGCGGAAGTTGTCGTCCTTGCCCGTCTTGTCGGCAGCGACCCCGAGCTGGGCGATCGAGAAGCCGCGCTGGTGACCTTTCGTGCTGCCGAACAGTAGGTGCTCGGGACCGGGTTGCTGGGATCGGTGAAGTACGCCGTGTTGGAGTTGGACACGTCCAGGGCATTCCGGGGTGCGGCGTAGCCCATGAAGGTGACGTACCGGCCGTCCTGCGAGACGTTGAGGCCGAGCTCGGATTTCGAGGAGAAGCTCGTCACCAGGGGTACGTTAGGCCCCGGCGTGTAGCTCGAGAGGATCGCGCCGGCGAGCGTGCGGCGATCGATGATCATGCCAGTCGTCACGCCGAACGACGGGTCCACCGTCTCGTTCGTGAACACGTTCGCGAAGCGGCCGTCTCCCACGGCCAGCTCACCGTTCGGCAGCACGCGCCGGATGCCGCGCACCGAAGGAGTCCGGTGCCGCTCGGCATCGCGCAACCCGGCTCAGGCCGGGCTGCCGCGGACCAACCAATCGCGACGACGGCCGGGTCGCGATGCCAGACGCGTGACGACTGGGCCACAGCGCGTCTCACCCGAGCACAGCCGACGCGTCCGCACGCTCAGGCCGTGGATTCACGCCCGTCGCCTGGGCCCCGCGTCCGCGTCACCACGCGCAGCACGCAGCCGAGCGCCACGGCTGCCACGAGCACTCGCGCCTGCGCGCCCGTCACGCCGGTGAGCACCGCCACGACGAGCAGCAGCCCACCCCCCCACGCCAGCGGCGCCAACGGAATCCGCAACGCCGGCGGCGCGACGTCGGTGCGCCGCCGCAACGCGGGCAGCGCCGCGCACGTCACGCCGTACACGATGAGTCGCGCAGCCGTGCTCACCGTGAGCGCGCCGCGGAACGTGCTGATCGCGGTGAGCAGAAAGAAGCCGCACGCGACGACGACGAGCGCGACCGCCGGTGTGCGAAAGCGAGGGTGGATCCGCGCGAGCGGCGCCGGCAGCTCGCCCGCGTCGGCCATCGCGAGCGCGAGTCGCGACGCCGCGAGCAGCGCGGTGTGCAGCGTTCCGACGATCGCGACCACGGCGCCGGCGACGACCACCGGTACCGCTGCCCCACCAAATATCCGTCGCCCGGCCTCGGCCAGCGGGCGCTCCGCCGTCGCGAGCTGCGGCACGGCACCGACGCACACCGCCTGGACGGCCACGTAGAGCAGCGCGACGATCAGCAGCCCCACGCCGAGCGCGGCGGGCAGGTCGCGGCGCGGATCGCGACTCTCGCCCGCGGCGATCACCACCGTCTCGAAGCCGGAGAAGCCGAAGCAGAGCAGCAGGACCGCGTGGCCGAACGCCGGCGCGGACGGTGGCGCGCCTAACGCGAGACGGGCCGGCGCGACCGCGAACGCGCCCGCGACGACTAGCGCGACGAGCGGGAGCAGCTTGGCCGCGGTGATCCCCGTACTCACGGCCGCGGCCACCTGGATGCCGCGCACGTGCACCGCGGTCAGCGCGGCGAGCGTGGCGACGACCGCCGCGAGCCGCGCCGCCCCGGCGCCGACGGCGGGCGCATACTGCGCGAGGTACTGCGCGAGCAGCCCGCAGAGCGCCGCACCGCCGGCGAGCCGCGCGACGAGTAGGAGCCATCCGGTGACGAACCCCACGCGCGCGCCGAACGCGGCACGCGCGTACAGGTACGGCCCGCCGGTCGCGTCGAAGCGACTCGCCACCTCG
>DASWUT010000551.1:0-21764 GCA_036401455.1 Gemmatirosa sp.
GGCTACCGCGGGAGAGGTTCGCGGGGAGGCCCCGGCACGCCTGCGAGCTGCCGCGTATGCGACCGGCCGCGCGCTTCGACGGCCCCGCGGCTGAGCTGGCGCGTTAGGCGGAAAGCGTCCGACCCGTTTCGCACCCTGCGACCGGCTGCTTCCGCGAGATCGCGCCCGAGTTCGCCGAAGCGTTGGCGGCGCTACTGCTCAGCGAGGGCGAGCCGGCGGTCGCGGAGCCGATGCTCGCGGCCGAGGTGGTCGCGCGCTGCCGCTGCGGGGACGACTGCTGCGCGGCGTTCTACCCCCAGCGGAGCACGCCGCCGAGCGTTGCGTCGGACATTCCGAGGGGGGTGAGCCGCAGCCGGTTCGCGAGTCCGAACCGTGGGTGAGCGTCTCGAGGCGCCGCCCGCTGCGCCCTGTCACATTCCGCGCGCGCGGTTCGTCACCGCGGGAACCGACGAACGGAGGCATCATGGCAGACCGCGACTGGCTGGCAGCACACTTCGAAGCGCACCGCGAGCGCCTGCGCGGGGTCGCCTATCGCCTCCTCGGCTCGCTGAGCGACGCGGACGACGCGCTGCAGGAGGCGTGGCTCCGCGTGAGCCGCTCGGACGCGGCGGTCGCCAACGCCGGCGGCTGGCTCACCACCGTGGTCTCGCGCGTGTGTCTCGACCTGCTGCGCGCGCGCGCGGCGCGGCGCGAGCACGCGCTCGAAGCGCTCGATGGCGCGGCGCCGGCGGCCGCACACGACCCGCGCGCGGACCCGGAGCACGAGGCCGTGCTGGCCGATGCGGTTGGCGTCGCGCTGCTCGTCGTGCTCGACACCTTGTCGCCGGTCGACCGGACCGTGTTCGTGCTCCACGAGATGTTCGCCGTGCCGTTCGACGACGTCGCGCGGATCGTCGGCAAGACGCCGGCTGCGGCCCGCCAGATCGCGAGCCGCGCTCGCCGGCGGGTGCGCGGCCCCGCACGGGGCGGCCCCACACGGGGCGGCCCCACACGGGGCGCGGGCCGCGACGTCGGGGCGCAGCGGGCCGTCGTCGAGGCGTTCGTCGCCGCGTTGCGCGCCGGCGACCTCGAGGCGCTCCTGGGCGTGCTCGACCCGGCGTTCATCATCCGGGCGGACGCCGCCGTGAGCGGCACGCCAACGGAAGTCCGCGGCGCGGCCGTGTGGGCGCCCCAGGCGCTCGCCGGATTCGCCCGGGCGGTGCGCGCCGCCCGGGGACCAGACCGCGTGCAGCCCGCGCTGGTCGACGGCGTGCCAGGCCTCATCCTCGCGCCGCACGGCCGGCTGCGGCGCGCGTTGCGCTTCACGTTCGCGCACGACCGGGTCGTCGCGATCGACGTGATCGGCGACCCCGAACGCCTGCGCGCCCTCACGCTGGCGGTGCCACTCCTCCCCCCCATCCCGAGCAATCCCGCATGCGACTGCAGATCATGACCCTGTACGTGGACGACCAGGACGCCGCGCGGCGATTCTACACCGAGACGCTCGGCTTCCGGACGAAGACGGACGTCGGCGCCGGCCCCTACCGCTGGCTCACGGTCGCCTCGCCCGACGCCCCGGACGGCCCGGAGCTGCAGCTCGCGCTCACCGGGAGCCCGGTGGCGCGGGCGTACCAGCAGGGGCTGTACGCCGAGGGGACGCCGGCGGCGATGTTCTTCGTGGACGACCTCGCGGCCGAGTACGCGCGGCTCTCGGCGGCGGGGGTGCGGTTCACGATGCCGGTGACGAAGACGACGGGCTCGCGCATCGCCCGGCTCGACGACGGCTGCGGCAACCTGATTCAGCTCACCCAGCTCGAGTGGGGGTGACGCCGTGGCCAGACGACGTGCACCGCGCCCGCCCGTCGGCTGGCGCGGTCTGCGGATGCCGGTGCGGCGATGACATCCCGCGACGCATGCCGAGGAGGGCGTGCGGGACGATCGGTGTCGGTCGAGCATCATCGACGTTCGTGGGACCGGTGCTCCGGCCGGTACGCGTTTGCGGGGCCGCGGCGCACGGGCGGGTGGGATACGTCCCACACGACGGGGCGAGCGATGGCGGAGATCGGGCTCACCGCCGGGGTGATCGGCGCGGTACGATGGCCGATCGTCACGCGCGCGAGAGCAGACAGCGGATTCGGCATGTAGCCGCGCCGCCGAACGCGGTGTTGCACCTGACAAGGCGGCCCACCATCTTCAGCGGGTCGGGCACGGTGCGCGCCGCTTTGCAGGTGAACTGGGGCGTTAGATGGCAACGAGCATCGAGGTCCGCTCGAAACTTCGCCCGCTCGCGCCCGCTGGTGGGCGCGCCGCAACGCGGGGCCGCCCCGCCGCGCCGGCCGGCGCTCGCCCGTATCTTGTCCCACCGGTCGTCCCGTCCACGCCCACCCCAGCGCTGCCCGCCCCATGAAGCACCTCGCCGCCGCCGTGACCATTGCCGCCCCGGCCGACCTCTGCCACCGCGCGGCCGAGGCGTCGTACGCCGACCCGCGCTGGCACGCCGCCTACGCGGCGCTCCGGCCCGGGCGCACCTACTCGGCCCACGTCACGGCGAGCGAGCCCGCCCGGCGGCTTGAGATCACGGTCGCCGCCGTCGACGCCCTGACCGGCGTCACGATGCCCGCGCTGGGCTACCGGGTCGTGTACGGCTTCGCGCCTGCGGCCGACGGGCGCACCCGGGCCGAGGTCGCGATCGAGTACGGCACGGCGGCGGCCGTGGGGGGCATGGGGCTGCTGCAGCCGCAGGCGGAGAACGAGATCCTGCACCGGCTGGCGGGGCTCCTCGCCCTGGAAGCGGGCGTGCGGGCCGGCCCTGTCGCGGCTGCCATCTAACGAGGCGTTGAAGCTGACCGGGTATGCACGGACGCCCCGGCGCGGTCCGCGGTGCTTGCGGCGCTCGCGCTCGCGGGCTGCAGCAGGTCAGACGCCACCGCTCCGGTCGCCTCACGTGCCACCGGGTACATCGCGTTCGGGTGCCCCGCCACGCCCGGGGTACCGCAGCTGCAGATGGGGCCAATCTGCGTCGAGTCGCCGGACACCGCGGCGAGCCGGGTCGTCGTGCCGGACTCGGTCGGCACGATCACAGCCGTCGCGTGGCTTGGGGCCGACCGGCTCGCCGTGCTGGCCCTGTCGCAACTCCGCGCCCGGCTCTACACGGTCGGCCGCGACGGCCGGGGGCTCGTCCGCGTGCCGTTCCCGGACTCGCTCCTGTCGTTCGGCACCGGGGACCTGGGCTTGGCCGCCTCGCCCGACGGCCGGTCCCTCGCGTACGGGGCGTTCGTCAACGTCGGGACGGCGGGCTACCACGGGGTGCGTGTCCTCGACCTCACGACCGGCAGTGTGCGGGCGCTGACGACGGACACCCTGGGCGCGGTGGAGCCGGCGTGGTCGCCGGACGGGAGTCAGATCGCCTTCGCGGGGACCTCGCCCGGACGGCCCGCGCATCGCGTTCACCCGCGTGGACAGCGCGGCGACCCCGCCGACGCCGCTCGTCGTTGCGCGCGTCGCCGACATCGGCGGGAACGTCCGCGCGGCGCCGCTGACGTTGGGGACCGACCTGCACTACAACGTCACGAGGGCGCCCCAGGGCGACCGGCTGGCTCTCGAGCGCTTCTCGACGACCGCAAACCAGTCGAGCGTCGTCGTGATACAGGCCGACGGCACCGGTGCACGGACGAGCGCGGCCGGGCTGAGCCCGCGCTGGAGCCCGTAGGGACGGGTTCGGCGCGTAAACAACCGGGGACATAGGGAACACTGCTATGGACCGCGCGCCGGAGCTAGCCGTGCTCGCGGCCGTGCGGGCCGCGGCGGACGCGGTGCCCACGGTCCGGGCGGCGGAGACGCTCACGGCGCGAAAGGTCCTACGAGATCGGCGATCCGGCGCGGTATGTGACACCAGACGTCGTGCTCGACGTCACGTCGGTGTCGGTCGAGGAGGCCGGGCCCGACCGCGTGCGCGTGCGCGGCGCGAGCGGTCACGCACGCCCGGACGCGCTCAAGGTCGCCGTCGGGTACCGCGACAGCTTCATCGGCGAGGGGCAGATCTCTTACGCCGGCCCGGGCGCCGCGGCGCGCGGCCGGCTCGCGCTGGCGATCGTCGAGGAACGACTGCAGCTGACGGGTGTGGCCTACGACGACGCCCGCTTCGAGCTGGTCGGCTTCGACGCGCTGCATGGGCACGCGCTTGCTGCCGCCGCTGGTGAGCCGTACGAGGTGCGTGCGCGCGTGGCGGCGCGCACGTCGAGCATGGCCGAGGCGCTGCGCGTCGGCAACGAGGTCGAAACACTCTACACGAACGGTCCGGCCGGTGGCGGCGGCGTCACCAAGTCGGCGCGCGAGGTGGTCGCGGTCGCGTCGACGTTCGTTGCACGCGACCTGGTTCGACCACGCGTCGAGTTCGTCACCGTCTGAGCGCACCGGCGTCGACCACCCCACTCTTTCCACGCGAGAAGGCCACGATGCTCCACCCATTGCTGTCGCTCCTCCACGCTGGCGCCCGGCCGGTGCTCGCAGTCGCCGTGCTCGCCACAGCCGGTCAGCTGCTGTCAGCCGAGCCGGCGTCGGCTCAGAACGATCAGAACCGGCGACCGCCCGTCATCGACGTGCATGTCCACACGTTTGGCGGCGGGCCGGGCGGCGCACCGATGTGCCCCTTCCCACCGCAGTTTCTCGCGTCGGATCCCAAGGGCGCCGAGGCACCGTTCGGCTGGTCCCGACAGGATTGCGCGCGTCCACTGCAACCGGCTGCGACGCCGGACGCGTACATGACGGCGGTGCTCGCCGACTGGGAGCGCCTCAACGTCACGGCCGTCGTCATGGGCGACCCGGTCGAGGTACGGAAGTGGAAGGCCGCCGCGCCGGGGCGGGTCATCATGGGGACGTCGTTCATGAACTCGCCGACGTCTGGCACGTACGACCCCGTCGATCAGCTTCGCACGGCGTTCACCGCCGGCGGGTTCAAGGTCATGGGCGAGATCGGCCTGCAGTACCAGGGCATCTCGCCGAGCGACAGCTCGGTCGACCGGTACTTCGCGCTCGCCGAGCAACTGGACGTCCCGGTGGGCATTCATATGGGCACCGGCGGGTCGGGCCGCGCCAACATCGCGATGCCGAAGTTCCGCGGCTCGATGGGAAACCCGCTACTCCTCGAGGAGTTGCTCGCGCGCCACCCGAAGCTCCGGCTCTGGATCATGCACGCCGGGTATCCGATGATCGACAATCTGCTCACGCTCCTGCAGGCCAACTCGCACGTCTACGTGGACGTGGCGGGGCTCATCTGGAGCTACCCGCGCGTGGAGGTCGACCGCTACATCCAGCGGATCGTCGAGGCAGGGTTCGGCGACCGGATCATGTTCGGCACCGACCAGCTGGTATGGCCGAAGCTGATGGAGACGTCGATCGATGTGATCGATCGCGCCAGCTATCTCACGCCGCAGCAGAAGCGCGACATCCTCTACAACAACGCCGCGCGCTTCCTCCGGCTGGACCAACCGCACGCCGGCGTGATGGACGCGGCGGGTGCGGCCGCGACGCGCCGGCCGTAGCGTCCTTCACGATCCCGACGCGCACGCTGCGTGACGTCGCCCACTCCCGCACAGGAGACAAGGGGGACACGTCGACGGTGTCCGTGATCGCCTACGATTCGGCGGACTACCCACTGCTGGAGCAGTACGTGACCGCCGGGCGCGTGCGGGCGCACCTCGGCGATCCGGTGCGCGGGGAGGTCGTGCGGTACACGCTGCCGCGGCTCGGCGCGCTCAACTTCGTGATCGGTGGCGCGCTCGCCGGCGGCGTGACGCGCTCGCTGGCGCTCGACGGGCACGGCAAGTCGCTGAGTTCCGCCCTGTTGAGCTTGGAGATCCCCGATGCGGGAGAGTCGCCCCCGTCGCGGTGATCGCTTCGCGACGCTCGGCTCGGCTAGCACGGGCCGTGGTCCCCGAGACCGTCAGGGGCAGCGCGCGTTGTGAGCGGTCGGCGTCGACGTCGGCCCGGCTCCACCGCCCTGATCACGTCTTTGGCTAACGCATGAGCCCTGGGGCCGCGCCGAGCCCGCCGCTACGACGGCGCGGGCGGGCCTAGGCGGGACATGAGCGCGGCGACCGTCTGCAACTCGTCGTCGCTGAAGCCATCGAGGGCCTGCGCGAGCACGCGATCGTGGTCGGCGAGCACGCCGGCGAACGTGTCGCGCGCCGTCGCGGTGAGGTGGAGCAGGTTCAGCCGCGCGTCGTGCGCGTCGGCGCGCCGCTCCACCCAGCCCGCGGCCTCCATCCCGCGGAGGATGAAGCTGACGTTCGCCTTCGTGACGAGCATCCGGTCGGCAAGCTCCTGCTGTGAGATTCCCGGCAACCGGTGCAGCGTGGCGAGAATGTCGAATTGCGGCGGCGTGAGCCCGTGCGCTCGGAACGTCCGCTCCATCGTCTTGGAGACGATCAGGTAGGCGCGCACGGTCCGTATCCACGCCGTGATGACGAGCATGCGGCGGCGCTGCGACACGCCCGCACCGTTGCGATCGGGCGCGTCGGGGGCGGCACGGGCCGGGCGACGCGTCGGCATTGCCGAATGCTAGGCCGCCGGGGAGGACTGTCAATCCGACGGCGGCCGCGTGCGAGCTGGACAGTCCCGTGACGGAACCGATACGGACGCGGAACTTTCGTATATAGTCAAAGCTTATACTAGTTCTCCGCCGCCGCTCAGATCGGATCTGCCGAGCCCGGTCAACTAAGCGGCGACGTCAGCACAGATCGTTCGGGATCGAACGACCTCGCGAATCACCTTCAGCTAGGACCCGCATGCCCACGACCGCCCGCACACAGCGCTACACCACCGAGAACAGCCTCGTCCTTCTCGTCGATCACCAGACCGGCACCGTCGACTGGGTCAAGAGCCTGCCCAAGGCCACCGTGATCGCCAGCACCCGCGTCCTCGCGCGTATGGCGGTCGACTACGCGATGCCGCTGCTCCTCACGACCACGATGGAGGAGTACGTCGGCCCGACGATGCCGGAGCTCGTGGAGGTCGCGCCCGATGCCTTCGCCAAGCGCAGCAAGCGCGGCGGCGCGCTCTCCTGCTTCGACGAACCCGGCCTCGCAGCGATGGTCCGGGACACCGGACGAAAGAACGTCATTCTCGCTGGCCTCACGACCGACATCTGCCTGTTCTGGGCGGCCAGCGCAGCGCTGCAGTTGGGCTACGACGTGACCGTCGTCGCCGACGCGTGCGGCACCATGTCGGCACTCGGCGACCAGCTCACCTACGACCGGCTGCGGGATCTGGGCGCGACCGTGACCGTGGTGAACCAGATGGTCACCGAGCTGGCCAACGACTTCGGCACGCCCGAAGGGCAGAAGGCGCAGAAGATCATGGGTGACGAGATCATCGCGAAGCTCAACGCCTGACCGACGCGGAGGCCGCCTCGCATGCGCGCGATCATCGACGATCAGGCCGCCGTGCACACCCTGATCAACACCTTCACGGTCCGCCCTGACCGCCAGGCCGCGGTGGTCGCGTCGCTGCGTGCGTTCACGGAGCAGCACGCGCACGCGTTGCCGGGGTTCGTCGCGGCGTCGGTCCACGCCAGTCACGACGGCACGGCGGTCGTGAACTACGTCCAGTGGGACGATGCCACGGATCTCGCGACGATGCTTGCCACCCCCGCGGCGCAGGCGCACATGGCCGAGGTGACCGCGCTCGCCGAGCACGTGCATCCCGTCACGTACCGCGTCGCGTTCGTCGGCGCACGCGCTGAGGAGCTTGGAGATGCGCGGCGCTGATCTCGCCTGCGGCGCTCGCATCCGGAGCGTCGGCCTGCTGGTCGTCGCGCTCGTCGCGGCGGCCCGCGCGTCGAGTGCCGGCGCGCAGTTGCCGTTCCCGCGCGCCGAGGGGCTCGCTGCTGCGCGGCCCCCGCTCACGCCGCATCCCTCCGAAGCGGACTGGCGCTTCCTGCGCGACTCGACGCAGCGCGCCGACGCCTTCGACGGGCTCAAGTACCTCCCCCTCGCCGACGACGGGGCGTCGTTTCTCACGCTCGGCCTCGACAGCCGGGTCGAGGTCGAGCGGTACGGGAACACCGCATTCGGCGCGGCGCGCGACTCGCCGCGCGGGTACGTCCTGCCGCGGCTGATGCTCGACGCGGACCTGCACGTCACACCCCACTTTCGCGCGTTCGTGATGGGTACGTCCGCGACGGCGGTGGGCCGGGTCGGCGGGCCACGGCCGGGGATCGACCAGGATCGCCTCGACCTGCACGAGGGGTTCGTCGACGTGAGCACGGGCCTGTTCGACACGCGGCAACTCACGCTGCGCGCCGGCCGGCAGGAGATCACGTACGACAGCGGGCTGCTCTTCGCCGATCAGGAAGGGCTCAACGTCCGGTCGAGCTTCGACGCGGCGCGCGTGATCGCGGTGGATGGACGGCGCCGGCTCGAAGCCTTCGTCGCCTACCCGGTGTTGCTCACGCCCGGCGCACTCGACGACACCCCGGATCGAATGCGCGCGGTGTGGGCGCTACACGGCGACGGGCTAGCCACGCTCGGCTCGTTCGCGCTCGCGAGTTACTACGTCGGGTACCGCAACGACCGGGCGCGCTACCAGGCCGGCGCGGCGCACGAACGGCGGCAGACGGTCGGCCTCCGCGCCGCGAACCACGTCGACAACACGCCCTGGGCGCTCGGGTGGGGCGCGGATTGGGAGGCGAACGTGCAACGCGGCACGTTCGGGACGCGCCCGATCCGCGCGTGGTCGTTCGACACCGAGACGGGCTACCGTTGGACGTGGCCGACGAGCCCCCGCTTCGCGCTCCGCGTCGACGGCTCGAGCGGCGACCGCGGCGACGGCCGGGGCGCGCTCGGTAGCTTCAATCCGTTGTTTCCCAAGAGCGCCTATTTCGCACCGAAGGCGGTGCTCGGGACGCCGATCAACTTCTACGATCTGCACCCGATCCTGCAGGCCGACCTGTCCCGGCGCATGAACGCGCAGGTCGACTGGGTGTGGTTCTGGCGCCAGCAGCTGACGGACGGGTTCTACGCCCCGGGCAGCGTGCTCGTGCGACCGGGCACGCCCGCCGAGGCGCGGTTCATCGCCCAGCAGGCGAACGCGGCCGTCCAGTACACCGTCGACGCGCACCTGCAACTGGCATTCAACACGGCGTACGTGCTGCCGGGCGCCTTCCTCCACGAGACCGGGCCAGCGAAGCGCGTCACGTTCTTCAACCTCGGCGTGAGCTACAAGATCTGAGGACCACGGTCACCCGCGGGTCACGCGCCGGCCTGTCGCGCGCCGTCGCCGTGGCCGCGGCGCGTGCGACCTGCACGGTCCGGCGTGTGCGGGACGGAACCGGGCGCGACTGGGCGGTCGGTGAAGTCCGGGCCAGCGGTCGGCAATGCACGGATCGCCAGGAAATCGCCAGCGGGATTCGACGTGGGGCAACTCCAACGGCGCTCGCGTCCTACCGCGCGGTGCGGCGGCTCGCGGCAGGGCCGCTGCATCCGCCGTCGCGCCTCGACGCTTCTCACAGCCGATCAGCGCCCGTACGTTGCCGCGGGGCCAGAAGGACATGGCCCGCCTCCGATCCGTCCGGATGTCGTCCCTCACTGGAGTTGCATGGCCGCCGACCCTGCGAACGACCGGGCGCACAACCTCGTCGAGCTGCGCCGCCTCGCCGACAAGTTCGACGGCCCGGGCGTGCCGCAGGCGGAGGTCGAGGCGATGCTCCGTAACGACGCCGACGCGCTCACCTTCCGGGCGCGCCTCCGTCGGAGCGGGATGTCCGACACCGACGTCACGGCGGCGCTGTTTGGTCGGCCGGGCGTGGATCCCTGACCTCAGAGTTCCCCGATCCGTCGACACGGCCACCGCGCCCAGCGCGCCCGCCCGTCGCGACGCACGCGATCAATCGCTCGAGGGGCCGCGCAGCGTGTACGGCCCGAAGTCGGCCCGAGCTGTTCGCGACGGCCACGGCGCGCGAGCGAATGCTCCAGCGATGCCCGGCCCGCGTGCGCGTGGCCGCGTGCCGGGCCTGGGAGCGGTGCCAGCGGCTCTTGGCGGGCGATCGACGCGCGCAGTGCCTAACGACGCGTTGTCGACGAGCTAGGCGACGTCACGCCCCGATGAGCACCGCCGTTCATGACGCGGGTGCGGTGGCGTGGGCGGCGGGGACGGCGTAGGGCTGATCGTGTGCCACCATGGCACGGACCGGACGCGCGCGGCGTCGAGTCGTTCGCCTACGGCCGTGGAATGGGCACAGCAGTCCTGGCGCGTGCTGGCATGCGGTCATACTGTAGCGCACGCGAATTCGTCTGGGCTCGCGTTGTGAACGCGCCGACCCAGCGACCGGTCGTGCGACGCGTCCCGCCGGCGAGCTTCGCGGGCGGCAATCCCGCCAGTGTCGCTGCCGCCCGAGGCCGGCCGGCGGGCCAGATGAATGAGCTGGTGCTGGTCGAGGCGACGTCCTTCCGCCACACGAGCAACCCAGAACGGGCCGCGATCTCGGGGCGTCCATCCACATGACTACGGAGCACGCGTCGCGCCTGAACGCGTACGCCGCCGAGCGGTAACGCCCGGACCCGATCGAGTCCTGCGGCTACCAACTGCTCAGTCCGGGGGCGCCGTTCACGACCCTGCTCGTCACCTGGACGGTGCCCGATCTGCAGTTCGTCTCCACCCCGTTCGCCACCGTCGACCGCTTTCGCATCTTCGCCGGTCTCGGCTTCCTCGACATCCACGTCGAGATGACCGTCGACGCCGCGCAGAACGTCACCAGCCAGATCTCGGCGCAAGGGGTCGGACTGTTCAGCCTGCCCGTCCGCCCCGGGGACGTCATCGGCCCGACCCTGTGCCTCGACGTCAACCGACCCGGCACGGCGCACTACTTCGTCACGAACGAGACGACACGCCAGACCACGAATTTCACGATCGACACGGGGTTCCCCCCGGCTGTCGTCGTTAATGCGGGCGTCTCTCGGGGCGGGAACCCGGCCCTGCCGCCCTTCGACCAACCCCTGGCTCGCTTCGGGGCCGTCTACTTCGACGAGATCAGCGCGTTCGCGACGACCGGCCGCCAGTCGCTGACGGCCGGCGACGCCATCACCATGGTCGACCAGAACGGCAGGACGCTCGCCGAGCCGGTTAGGCTCAACGACGGCGCCTTCAAGACGTTGTATACGGCGAGCTGATCGCCCGGGCGGGAGGCCGAACCCGCGTGCCGCATCGGGATGATGCGTGTCAGCGTTAACCGGGAGGATGGGTCCAGCGGCGCGATGTGGACCGCGCTCCCGCGGTCTGGCGTACGAAGAGCCATCGTGACATTATCTCGCCTGAGAGATCTGCGGCGCCAACCGTCATCGATGAGTCGTCGTGGATACTCCAGACACGCCGCCGGGAGATGTGCCGAAATCCGGTGAGCTGCGCGGCTGGGCGCTGGGTGTGGCGGTGTTCCTCGTCGGCGCGTGGGTCGCTGTGCTCAGTTTGCTGCTGTACCGCGTGGACGGCGCAAACGACGTGCAGTGGGCGCGGATGATCGTGGTGCTCAGCTCGATCCAGGCTGCCGCGTTCGCGGCCGCGGGCGCGTTATTCGGTACCAAGATCCAGGATCAGCGGGTCTCCGACGCGACCGGGCGCGCGAAGGATGCGGAGCAGCGCGCCAACAAGGCGCAGACCGACGCGACGAAGGGGAAGGTGCTCAGCGACGCCATCAAGGCGAAGGCCGCCGCGTCGAACGCCGGCGCTGACGACCCGGGCGGTGTCGAACGTATGCGCCGCGAAGGCGTTTCCGATCGCGTCGAACGCCCGGTCGGCACCGCCCCCGACAAAGACCTCCTCGCGCTCGCGCAGCGTCTGTTCCCTGACGGATGACGCTCATGCCGGTACTCAGCGGTCCGCAGAAGCTGCAGCTGCGTGACTCCATTCTCAGTGCGATCAGCAGCACCAACGAGCTCGGCGAAATCGTCCTCTCCGGGCTCAATGTCCGATCGCAAGACATCCTCGCCAACGAGCCGTTGAAGAGCCAGGTACTCGCCACGGTGCTGTATGCCGAAGCGAGAGGGCAGATCGAAGCGTTGGTCGCGGCTGCGGTGCACCTCAGCCCGCTCAATGCCAAGCTGCGCGCGGTCGCGGCAACGCTGCGGGTCGACGAGGGGGCTGGTGGATTCGAACGCATCGTCCAAGACCGCGTCGGCTTCGTCGATCCCGACCGGTGGCGGGCGAAGATGGTACGAGCGGAGGACGCGGTCTGTCGAGTCGAGATCCCAGACGGTGCGCCGGTCGGCACGGGTTTCCTCGTCGGACCAGACCTCGTGCTCACCAACCATCATGTGGTCGCGGACGTGCTCGAACGACGCTACACGTCGGCGCAGATGACACTCCGCTTCGACTACAAACGCCTGCCCGGCGGTGCGACGCACGGGCAGCCGTACCAACTCGTCGACGACGGTACGTGGCTGGTGGCGTCGAGCGACGCAGAGGCGTTGGATTTCGCGCTGCTGCGGTTGAACGCCGACGCGGGTGAGCATCAAGCCGGCGGCGTGCCAAGTGCGGCGTCGCGTGGGTGGCTCACCCCCGATGCGCAGCCGCTGCAAGTCAACGATCCCATCATGATCATCCAGCACCCGCGCGGCGACCTGCAAAAGTTCGCATTCGGGCGTGTGCGGGCGGTCGACCCGCCTGCTGCCGACCGCATCGCGTACGACGCGAACACGGACGAGGGTTCGTCGGGCTCGCCCTGCTTTGCGAGTGACTGGACGTTGGTTGCGCTCCACTACTGGGGTGGGGCGACGCAGAACCGCGGGATTCCGTTTACGCGTATCCTCGGGACTCTGGGCGCCGTCGGCGTGAAGCTCCCGGCGCCGCCGGCATGAGGATCAGGCCGTGATCTCACGCGTCGAGGCGATCAAACGCCTCCACCTGATCTTGACGACGACGTCGACGTCCGGGGCTGATCTCGAAGAGGTCGTGTTCGAAGCGTTCGGTACGTCGCTCGACCACATCACGCAGCCCGCTCCCATCAAGGACATGGCGCGGCGTGTCATCCTCTGGAGCGAGAACCAGGGTCAGGTCCTGCCGCTCGCGCGGGCGGCCGTCGAGCGGGCTCCGAGCCACCCGCTCGTAATCGCATATCGCGAGGAGTTGCTGGCGGCGCTGGATTGCACAACGACGACCAACCTCGGCGGCTATCCTCCGTACGAGACGTGCTTCGTCGCCGGTCAGCAGGCGTTCATCGGCCGCCTCACGCTCCGGCAGTTCATCCGCGACCTGGCCGAGCCGTACGGCGTCCACGTGCTCGTCGTCAACGGGCTGAGTCGTACCGGCAAGACGTACTCGTTGCAACTGCTCTCGTATGTCAGCAACCATCAGGAACCGCCATACCAGCTCGCGTGGGCGACGCTCGAGAACGAGGTCGCGTCAACGTACGCGCCGGAGACCCTGGCCAGGCGCTATGCAGCACAACTCGGTTGGAACGAGGGGACGATTCCTCAGCGCCCGTCGACACGGTACGCGAAGGAGATCGCGTGGTGGATCATCGGTGAAGCCAAGCGCGCGCGCGTGCCGCAGGTACTCGTGTTTGACAGCTTCAACAAAGTCGACCTGCACGCGGAAACACGCGAGCTCGTACAGGAGTTACTGACCGCGGTCAGCGCGACCACATCACGCGTCCGCCTCGTCATGTTGAACTACGAGCAGGATCTCTTCCCGCCGGTTCTCCCGGGGCCGGTGCGGGGCGAGTTGGTCGCCGTGCTCACGCGGCACGAGCTCGTCGAATATTTCAAGACGGTCGCCCAGCATCGGGGCGTCACGGCCGAGTCGGCAGTGGTTCAACGGATCGTGGATAGCGTGGTCAGTGCGGTACCCGTGGGCGCCAGTCATCCGAACGAGAAGCTGAACGAGCTCGTTACCGCCGCAGCGATGCGGCTGTGATGACGGTCCTCGATGCCGCTGGGCCGGGCATGGCGCGCTGATGGATCGGCGCGGCGATGCGGTTGTGGAGTGGACGCCCGAGTACGTGGCGTCCCGACTCGCGGGTCTGACCGCGAGCCCGGAGCCGACGGTGCAATCGCCGGGCGGGTTCCAGCAAGCGGCCGCGGTGCTCGCCCAGTACGATCCTGCGACGTTGCGCCCCGTCACGCGCGCCGGCACGCCTCCCGATACGCTCGGTGACGTGCTCGACAAGAGCACCGTCGTGTACGAACCGGACGGAAGCCCGGTCCTGACGCTGCGGACCGATGCACGACAGCAGGTGCTCGCATCGTTCGGCACGCAGGAGGCGCTCACGGACGCACTCCGAGCGAACCCGGAACGCGCGTCGACCCCGCTACAAGCGATGCTCGACGCCTATATCGTCGGCAGCGCGCCACCGCTCGAGTCTCAGTCGAAAGCCGAGCTGTCTGCCACCTTGCAAGTCATCGAGTGGTTCGGGGACGGCGCGGCGGTGCCGGTGCCTCCTGTCAGGGAGGTCCGGCGCCTGCTGGAGCGCGAGACCTTGCTCGACCGTTTCCGCGAGCTCGCCGGTCTTGGTTTCGTCGGCCGGCGGGACGAACTCTCGCGTCTTCGGAAGCACGTCGAATTCCTCCAGGCGGAGGAGCTGTCCGAGGCAGTGGGACGCGGCCTGCGACGCGCGCTCGGATTCGCCGAGCGGCCGCCGCTCGTCATTCACGCGCCCGGCGGGATGGGGAAGTCGGCGCTGATCGCCCGCTTCATCCTCGACCACGTCGACCGCGGCGGGCCGCCTCAAACGACGCCGACCAGCTTCATACCGCAGGTAGCGAGTTGGCTAGAACGCGCCGTCGGCCCAACGCGCGGCGGCCCGCTGCCGTTCGTCTATCTCGACGTCGACCGTCCGAGCGTCGTCCCGGAGCGGCCGTTGACTCTGCTGCTCGAGGCGGGGCGCCAGCTCGCGGCGCAGTTCCCAGCGTTCGGCGAGCGCTGGCAGGACGTGCAGCAACGGTGGCTGTCCGAGGCGTCACAGGCGGGCGCCTTGCGCGGGGTCAGCAGTGTCGCTGCACCGATTGGCGGCTTCGCTGAGCTGCTTGGGGCGGTCGGGCTGCTCTCGGAGCCGTTGCTCGTCGTTGTGGACACCTTCGAGGAGGTGCAGTACCGAAGCGCCGATTTCGTCGAGGAGCTGCTCAGGTTCCTTGACGCACTGCAGCGCTGGGTTCCCAGGGTGCGCACCGTGATCTCGGGGCGCGTGCCCGTGCAGTCCGACGGGTTCAAGGTGACCAACCAGGCACTGTCGCCGCTCGGCACGGATGAGCGGGTCGCATTCCTCGCGTACAGTGGTGTCGACGACCCGGCCACGGCGCGTGCGGTGGCGGAGCAGGTCGGGGGAAGCCCGTTGAGCCTGCGGCTCGCCGTGCAGGTGCTCCGACAGCAGGACGAGCAACCGGACCGCGGCGACCGCGGGACACGCCCTTCTCGGGAGATCGAGAACTTCCCTGCACGCGACCGGCTGTTCCGACGGCTCAGCGACGCGCAGGTACAAGGGCAGCTCTACCGCCGCATCCTCGACCACGTTCGCGACGACGATGTGCGGCGGCTCGCGCATCCAGGACTCGCGCTGCGTCGCATCACCCCGGAGATCATCCACGACGTACTTGCTGGGCCGTGCGGGGTCGAGGTCGCATCGCTGAACTCAGCTGTCGATCTCTTCGACCGGATGCGCCAGGAAGCGGCCCTGGTGACCACGGCGGCGGACGGGTCGCTGCGCCATCTGCCCGAGGTCCGAAAGGTGATGCTCGGGCTCCTCCGGGAGGACGAGCCCGTGCGGGCACGAGAGATCGAGCGGCGCGCGGTTGCCTACTACCGCAGCAGATCGGCCCCCGCAGAGCGCGCCGAGCTGTTGTACCATCTGCTCTCGCTCGGTCATCCGCGCGTGGAATTGGACGCGGTGTGGGCGCCGGACTTGGCGCGATACCTCGCAGACGCCGCGGACGAGCTGCCACCGCGCGGGCGCGCCTACCTATCGGCACGAATAGGCGGGCCGTCGAGCGCGGACACTTCCTCGCGCGAAGCCGAGCTCGAGGACTGGGAGATCGCGACCGACCGCCGCGTGCGGAATTTCCTGTCCCTCGCGGAGCCGACGCGCGCGCTCGCTGCACTGGAGGAGCGCTCGGAGCGCACCGTGGGCAGTCCGCTCCACCTCCGTGAGGCGCAGGCTCGCGTGTTGGCCGGCGATTGGGACCGTGCGCGCTCTGCGGTCGCACGCGGGCTGTCGGAGCGGGCGCACCTGCAGGAGCCGGTCAACGCGTTGAAGTTGCGCGTCGTCGAGGCGTGGATCGATCGACATTTGGGCGAGCCGTCGTTAGGCATGCCGGGGGTGGCCGGCGACCGGCCTGACGAGTTCACGCGACTTCACGCCAGGTTCGGTGGCGACCCGCGCACGTTGCGCTTCGGCCTCCACCGACTCGCGGTCGTCGGTAGCGGATGGGCGTCCGTCGATCTGGCGAAGCGCGTAGCGGACGCGTTCACGGCCACGTCCGACGCGCGGCTCGCCGAGTACCGGCTCCTCTGTTGCGATCTGGCGGGCGCGATCGGAGCCGTCCATCCGGATGTACTGTGGCGCGTCCTGCGCAGCGTCGGCCTCCCCCGGTCGGCGGAGTCGTCAACTCTCGAGCGCCTACGCCCGGCGGTGAACGCGTGGATCGAGGCATCGGACGCCCCAGAATCGTCCCGCATCGCCACCGAAGCGGCCGCCGGCCGCCTCTCGGCCACAGAGCGAGACGTCGGCGACCGCGCCGGTGTGCTCTCCCGCGCCCTGATCGCCGCCACCGACGCATTCGACGGCCAGGTACCTGCGGCCGTGAACACGGCGCTCGCGGTCGCGTACGCAGGGGCCGGCCGGGCACGCGAGGACCAGCAGTTGTACGAGGAAATGGAAGCGGAGGATCGCCTCTTTACACCCGCTGCATAGATGTGACTGGGACGTCGCCTCCCGATGCGCGTCCGCGCTGCGTGCACCATTCCAATCGGTCGCACACGCAGTACATGCGCAGCGGCACGCCTCGGGTGCCGGACTCGCAGGCGCAATCCGCTTCGGTCGGACAGTCGTCCTGGTGGAAACAGACCGAACCCGCGACCGGGTTGTGGTTTCACATGGTTTTGACTCGCGTTCCGGAACCCAGGCTTACTGTTCTGTGTTCCTCATGTCACCAGCAGCCAACTCCGAGACCACGGTCTTCGCGCCGAGCACTCACGACCGCGACGGCGCACCAACGCCGGGTCCGGCGCTCCGCCGTCCCCGTCTGCCGTGCGCGCCCGGCCGCGCTCAGCGGCACCGGACGCGCCGGACGCATGGCGCGTCGAACGTGCCCTCGAAGACGAGCGTGTCCGGGCGCGTCCCCTCCGGCCCCCCTTGCCAGACGCCGGTGAAGTGGTAGGTGCCGCTCACCGCGTACGCGGTGCTGCGCGTGACGACCATCTCGCCCGCGGCCCCGCCGACGGTCGCCGCGACCGGCGCGTACCCGTAGAAGTACGGCGAGACCGTGCCGGGCGCGACCGACCCGCGCGGGTCGGCCGCGAGGATCGGGTGGCGGCCCACCGCCGGACGTCCGCCCGCGGCCGCTCCGCCGGTGGACGGGCCGCCCGGGAAGAAGTCGAGCTCCGCGCGCAGCGTGTCGGACGCCGCGGGAATAGGCGACAAGGCGACGCCCTCGCCCAACACGTTGACGGCGCTGCTGAGCACGAACGGCAGCGTTGGCGGCTCGGCGTAGAGCGTCCCGTCGGCGTTGACGAGCGGCGTGCTCCACCCGGCACTCGCGACGCGTGTGGCGTCGTACCGCGCGGCGCCGCCCGCCACCGGGTGTGCGGTGATGGTGAAGCGCCCACTGGCGAGGCTGTCCGCGTCGGGGACGAGCGCGGCCGTCTGCTCGGGGATCGGCACCGACGGGGCCATGGGCGGGTACGCGACCGTGAAGCGGACGTCGAGCGCGCCGGCGCGGGCGGTGCCGCGCACCGCGACCGGCAGCACGGCGAGCGCGACCGCCGGGCGGTTGAGGGCGTCGTCGGGGGTGAGCGTGAGCGACACGTCGCCGCCGGCGGCCGTGCCGGACACCACCATCGGGAGACCGCCGACGTAGCCGACGAACGCGCCGCCCTCGGACGGCGGGTACGACACCGGGACGTCCTGCGACACCCACCCGCGCCCGCTGACGACCCCGCCCGCCGTGTGGAGGCTGAGGGCGATCGTGTAATTCGCCGACCGGCCGACCCACACGCCGTCGACGCGCGACGCGGGCTGGGTCGGCCCGTCACACGCGCCGGCGGCGAGAAGCAGCGCGAGTGGGAGGGGGCGGAGCGGTCGGCAGCGGCGGAGGTGCATACGGCGGGGACGCGCGGGGACGTGCGGGGACGTGCGGGGACGTGCGGGGACGCGTCCACGGTAGCGGCGGGCACGCGCCCGAACCAGGCCCGGCCGCGTCAGACCGGCGTTGCCGGCCCATGCGCGACGGCTCCCGTGCGGCGGGTGGCCCGTGCGGCGGGTGGCCCGTGCCCGGCGACCGCACGCGGGCCATCGCCGGTCAGTCGGGCCATGACGGCGAGTCCGTCGGACCATGCGCTCGCCGTTTCGCCTGCGCCAACTGGTCGGCCAGCGCACGGAAAATCGGCAGCCCGTAACGCGCGACAAAGTCGTCGAGTTGCCAGAATGTGTACGCGCACTGCGCGAGCGCGGGCGTGTTCACGTGATCGATCGCGCCGTGCCACGCCGCGGGGAACTGTACCAGTTCCGGGAGCCAGTGATCACTCGCGGCGATGGTCCGCAGGTACTCGTCGATGACGTGCGCCGTGGTCGGCGGGGCGGGTGGTGTCGGTGCCACCCCATCGGCCGCGAACGCGGCCGACGCCAGGCGCCGCTGCGCGTCGGCGCGCGCCCAGGGATCCCCCGGAAACGCACGCCGCCACGCGAGGTCGCGGCCGATGTCGAGTTCGATGAGGCGGGGTGACGCGCGAACGGCATCGTCGACCGCGCGGCGGAACGCCGCGTCGCCCCACACCGGGATCACGAAATCTGGTGCGCCGCCGGCGATCATGCACGCCGGATCCTCGCCGAACACCGGGATCACGTTCGCGCGGAACAGGTGCTGAAGCATCGCACCGAGCGCTTCCGGCGACGTGCGGTCGTCGCCATGCACCGACCCCATCGCCAGCGACTGTTGCGCGAATGGGTTTAGCATACGGTAGAACAAGACGTCCACGCCGGGATCGTCCGTCGGAAGCAGCCCGAGGCAGCTCCACGTCGGTCCGTAAGGGTTGAAGATTCCCCAGCTCACGAGTAGTCGGCCGTCGCGGGTCAGGAAGTCTTGATCGCGCAGCGATCGACCTGACGCGAAATACGCGGTCCGGAAGGCGGCCCCGGTCGGCAGTCGTGGCAGCAGCGGCGCGCGCGTCGTGTCCGGCCTCGGCGCGCGCATCACGATTCCGGGCGCCCAGCGGGCGTTGCTCTCGATCCCCCAGGCGCGCAGGACGTCGTACATGACGCGGGGCGCCGTCTCATCCGCGGCGAGTTGCAACAGGCGGCGTCGCAGCCCAGCTGCGTACTCGGCCGGCGTCCATTGCCGGACCACGACGGCGGCCTCGGCCGACGGCCGCGACCAGAGCGGAAGCGCCCGCGACGTTTCGACCACGACACCGTCAGCGCGCGCGCGTTCGCCGAGACGCGCGACGATGCCCGCGACGCCGCCGAACTCGCCTCCCTCGCTGTCGTCCATCCAGTCGAGCAGCCACTCGACTAGGGGCGCGAACACGCGCATGCCCTCCAGCGCGCGGACGAGCTGTTCCCGCCCGCTGGACGACACGTCGCGCCAGCATCCGCCGAGGAGCGACACGACGCGCCGATCGGCGATCAGGAGCAACCCGCTCAGGATGGCGACGGCGCGTGCCTCGTCGCCCGCGCCGACCGACGCGCGGGCGCGGGCGACGAGGTCTCGGGTGCCGCCGAGCGGGTCGGCCGCGGTCGTCGCGGGATGCACGGCCGCGAGGTGGAGGGCGGCCGTCGACACGACGTGATGCGCGGGGTCGAGCTCTAGCGCGGGAAGCAGCGCCGCGACCCCGAGCCGAGGACCCTCGACGAGATCGACGAGGGTCAGCACCGGACGCACGCGCGCGTCCACGGTCGCGTGCCGGTCCCACGCACGCAACTCGGCGCCATCGTCGGAGGGCTCGCCGACGTCGGCCGACGCGCGGGCGTCCGCAAGGCCGATGGTGAGGATGTCGCGTGCGACCACCCGCGCACTCGCCGCGTCGGCGACGCGGGCGCAGTCATACTCCGCCGTGAGCTCGCGCACGCGGTCGGGGAATGCGCGACGCGTCGGACGCGGCGCCGCCGGCATGGCAGGACCCTCGAGCGCCGCACCGCCCCCGTCGCTCGGGTGCAATCGGGCACGGAGTGCGGCCGTCAACTTTGAGAATGGGTGCATGACGCTGACGCGGCGCAATGGTGAACGGACGAACGACGGCGATCGCGACGTGGCGGGCCAAGTCGACCGTGCGTGGGTCGCCCGCGATCGGCCAGCAAGGGCCCTGAGCAGCTCTCGCTGATCTGCTGAGCTTGCGCGGCGCGCTACCCTCCAGCGTCGTCGCTCTGGAGGTGCCGTATGTCTCGCCCGTCGCCGCTGTGCCCGTCGTCCGCCGAGCTCCACGTCGACCAGATCGCCGTCACCGGTGAGCGGATCACCATCACGGCGACCGGTCGTCGGGGGGTGGTCCCGTGCCCACTCTGCGGCACGCCCGCGACCCGTGTGCAGAGCACGTATGGGCGCACGCTCGCCGACCTGCCGTGGCAGGGGGTGCGCGTGCACCTCCGGGCGACGGTGCGTCGCTTCTTCTGCGATGCGGCGGGGTGCCCGCGTCGCATCTTCGCCGAGCGCCTCCCGGAGACGGCGGCCCGCTACGCCCGGCGCACCTGCCGGGCGGCGACGCTCCTCGAGGGGCTCGGCTTCGCGCTCGGCGGCCGCGCCGGCGCCCGCCTCGCCGACGCGTTAGGCGTCGCGAGCGCGCCGGGCACGGTGCTCGGCGCCGTGCGCGCGGCCCCCGCGCCCGATCCGCCGACGCCGCGGGTGCTCGGGGTCGATGACTGGGCGCTCCGCCGGGGCCATCGCTACGGGACCGTGCTGGTCGACCGGGCTGCGCCCTCGGCGAGCGCCGGCGCGTGGTGGACCTGCTGCCGGGGCGCGAGGCCGCCGCGCTCACGGCGTGGCTGCGCGCGCATCCCGGCGTCGAGGTGATCAGCCGTGACCGCGGCGGCCCGTATGCCGACGGCGCCCGCGCCGGGGCGCCGGATGCGGTGCAGGTCGCCGACCGGTTCCACCTCGTGCACAACCGCGTGCAGGCGCTCGACCGCGCCTGCACGCGTCACCACGCCGCGCTCCGGTCGGCGGCGCTCGCGGTGGCGCAGGAAGCGCACGCCGCGCCTCCCGACGCGCCGGTGAGCGGGGCGGCGGTGAGCGGGGCGGCGTCCCCGAAGGGACCGGCCGCGGAGCGCGACCGGCGGGAGCGGCGTGCACGCCGCCTCGCGCGCTACGACCAGGTGGTCGCGCTGCACCGCACCGGTCATCCCGTGAAGCGCATCGCGCGCACCCTCGTGCTCGACCGCCGCACGGTGCGTGGCTGGATCGCCGCGGGGCGCTTTCCGGAGCGCGCGCAGCGGACGACGCGCACGCCGCGCCTGCTCGACCAGTTCCGGGCCGAGGTCGCGGCGGACTACGACGCGGGCGGCGACAGCGCGACCGCGTTGTTCACGCAGCTGGTCGCGCTCGGCTTCCACGGCCGGCGCGTCACCGTGTGGCGCGCGCTCCGCACCCTCGCGGCCG
>DASWUT010000552.1:0-6655 GCA_036401455.1 Gemmatirosa sp.
ACGGCGTCGGATTCGAGCCACCCGCCGGCACCCGCGCGCCGAGCACCGGATTCACGGTCGACGCCGTGCGTACGCTCGGCGTGCGCGGCGGGCTCACGCGCCAGGCGCTCGGCGCGCGCGCGGCGGGTGCCGCGGTTTCCGGCCCGTCGCTCCTCGGCTGGCGCGTCGTGCGCACCTCGCACGCCGCGCTGCTCGAGCGTGCCCGCGCGAGCTACGCCGCGCTCCCGGTCACGTCGCGGGCGCGCAAGGTGCGGCTCGACGTCCGGGTCTTCGGCGCGGCGGGTGGTCCGCTCAAGGCGCTGTTCCGAAGCGGTGAGGACGAGGTCACGATGAGAAGCGAGGCACCGCTCGCGCTCGCGAGCAAGCGCGCGCTCGACGCGCAGGTGCTCCGCGAGCAGCTCGGGCGCGTCGGCGAGACGCCGTTCACGCTCGGCACCGTCGACGCCGCGGGCCTCGCGCCTGGCCTCTTTCTGCCGATCAGTGAGCTGAACCGGCTGCGGCAGGCCGCGACCGACGAGCTGATGACGCGCCGCGACTGGGCGCGCGAGGCCGACCTCGCCGAGCGCGCTGCCGCGATCGAAGCGGCGGTTCGCGAGGTCGCCGTTCAACCGCGTGCCTCGACCGCGACGCCGAGCGACGGTTCTCCGCTCGCGCCGTTCGCGCTGCGCGCATCGGTGTACGACCTTGGCGACGCGCGCGCCGCGGCCGCGGCAGGCGCGACCGAGATCATCCTCGATCCGTTTCTTCGCCATCCGACCCCGCCGCTCGCGCGGGTGCGCGCGCTTGCCGACGACCTGCGCGCCGAGGGCGTCGCGCTGCGGCTGCGGACGCCGACCATCGTGCGACCGGCGGAACGGCGCGTCGTCGACAAGTGGCTCGCGCTCGGGCTTCCGACGCTCACCGGCCACCTCGGCCTGCTCGCGGAGCTCGGTGGCGCGGGCAACGACGTCGCGGGCGACTACGCACTCAACGTCTTCAACGCGCACACCGCCGCCGAGCTGTTCGCGCTCGGCGCGTCGCACCTCACGCTCTCGGTCGAGCTGACGGTCGACGAAATGACCCAGCTCGTCGAACCATGGGGCGGGGCGGGGTTCGACGCCCTCGTCTACGGCCGCCCCGAGGGGATGACGATCGAACATTGCGTGCTCTCGGCCGCGTTCGACCGGACGCCGACGACCTGCCGCGATCTCTGCGTTCAGAAGCACGCGAACGTCGCGATCACCGACCCGCACGGGTACACGTTCGCCGTCGCGACCGATTCGGCGTGTCGGAACCGGCTGCTGCATTCACGCCCGGTCGACGGCTCGGAGTACCTGCCGCGCCTCTGGCGCGCGGGCATCCGCGGCTATCAGCTCGTGTTCAACGTCCCCGACACCCCGGTGTCGGACGTCGTCGGCGCGACGCGCCGCGCGCTCGACGCGCTCGCGGGTCACGCACGTCCGGATCTCGCCGCGGTGCGCGCCGCGGTCGGGCCGGCATTCACCCGCGGCCACTTTGCACGTGCGGTCTGAGCCCGTTCGCGGTGCGGCGCGCAACGTTTCGAGCCGGTCGGCAACGTTTCGCCCTCGTCGGGCGCGCGCGGCCATGATAGCGTGCGCGGCATGACCACGCTGTCGACGTCTCCTCGCGCACACGGTGCGCCGACGCTCGACGACGCGCGCGCACTGCTGCGGGAACGCTTTCACTACGAGGCGTTCCGCCCCGGACAGGAACGCGCGGTGTCGGCCGTGCTCGAAGGGCGCGACGCCGTGATCATCATGCCGACGGGTGGCGGGAAGTCGCTCTGCTACCAGGTGCCGGCGCTGCTGATGCCCGGCCTCACCGTCGTCGTGAGCCCGCTCATCTCGCTGATGAAGGACCAGGTCGACGCGCTCACCGCGCGCGGCCTGCCCGCGGCGTTCGTCAACAGCACGCTGAGCAGCGCGCAGGCGGCGGAACGGTTCCAGCGCGCTGCACGCGGCGACCTCAAGCTGCTCTACGTCGCACCCGAGCGGTTCGACTTCGGGAACACCGCCGATCGCTTGCGCGACATCGGCGTGTCGCTACTCGCGGTCGACGAGGCGCACTGCATCAGCGAGTGGGGCCACGACTTCCGTCCGAGCTACCTCCGGATGCGCGCGGTCCGCGAACGGCTCGGCGATCCGACGACGATCGCGCTGACCGCGACGGCGACGCCGGACGTGCGGCGCGACATCGAGGCACAGCTCGGACTGCAGGATCCCGAGCGCGTCGTCACCGGGTTCGATCGCACCAACCTGCACTACCACGTCGTGCGGGTGAAGAACGACGCCGAAAAGGACGCGGCGCTCGTCGACGTGCTCGATCGGAATCCCGGCCTCGCCATCGTGTACGCGGCGACGCGGAAGGCGGTCGAGCGTGTGACCGGCGTGCTAACGCGCGCGCGCGTCGACGCGGTTGGGTACCACGCCGGCCTCGACGACGCGCATCGCCAGGAGGTGCAGGACGCGTTCATGCACGAGAAGGTGCGCGCGATCGTCGCGACCAACGCGTTCGGCATGGGCATCGACAAGCCGAACGTGCGTGTCGTCGTGCACCACGCGATGCCCGGCTCGCTCGAGGCGTACTACCAGGAAGCGGGGCGCGCCGGGCGCGACGGGCAGCCGAGCGAGGTGTTTCTGCTGCATTCATTTCCGGACCGGTTCACGCACGAGTTCTTCATCAAGGGCGCCTATCCCGAACGCCCGTTCGTCGAACGCGTGTTCGAGAAGCTGCGCAGGCAGGCGGATCGCAGCGGGCAGATCGGCGTCGTCGACGCGGGACGCATCGCGAACGCGCTGCCGGACAAGGCGGGCCCACGCGACGTCGAGAGCGCGATTCGCGTGCTCACCACGGCCAACGCGCTTCGCGCGGAGTCGGAGTCACCGTCGCGCGTGTGGGTGCGTCTTCTCGCGACACCCGACCGCATCAAGCGCGAGCTGACCGACCACGGCGAGTTGGAGTTGCTGCGCGCGGTCTGGCGCGCCGCGGGAAAGCAGCTCGAGACGGGTGCGACGGTCGAACTCGACGCGCTGCCGCCGGGGTTCGGCGGGGGGCAGGGCGCGCTCCCGATCCTCGAGGCGCTGCAGGCGCGTCAGTTCGTGCACGTCGAGCGCGCGGGCGGCGGATTGCGCCTGGCCGATCCGCAGCTGACGGCGTCCGATCTCCGGATCGACTGGACGGCACTCGACCGGCGCCGGCGTGGCGAACTGGGCAAGCTCGACGCGGTGCAGAAGTACGCGTACCACACGCGGTGCCGTCGCGAGTTCGTGCTGCGCTACTTCGGCGACCCCGCCGCGCGCGCCGAGTGCGCGGGGTGCGACAACTGCCTCGGCGTCACGCACACGGTCGAGGCCGCGCCCGCCGCGCCGCGGTCCAAGCGGCGGGCTCCCGCGCCGGCGCTCGCCGAGGCTTCGTCGGGCGGCTTCGGCCGTGCGCGGACGTCCGCGTCCGACGCGCCGGTCGCCGCGCCGAGCGACGTGGTGCTGAGCGCCGCCGACACGGCGCTGCTGGCGCGGCTGAAGACGCTCCGCGGGGAGATCGCGCGCGCGGACAAGGTGCCGGCGTACGTCGTGTTTCCGGACCGCACGCTCGCGGAGTTTGCCGTGCGGCGCCCACGCACGCTGGCGACCTTGGGCGAGGTGCGGGGCGTCGGGCCCGCGAAGCTGGAGAAGTACGGCGAACGGTTTCTCGCCGCCGTTCGCGCCGGCGCGGCGGAGGACGACGCGGCGTAAGGCGACGGCGCCGTTCCGCCGCGGCTACCGCCCTCCGGGGATCTCTTCCGGGCGCGTCAACGCGCCGACGACGAGCCCCGCCAGCCCCACCGCGACAAACGTGTTGCGCGCGCGCTGATCGTCGGCGAAGCCGAAGAGCCATGGCGCGGCGACCGCGAGCGCGCTCACCGCGGCGTCGAGACCGAGATGCACCCGGAACGGAATCAGCGGCACGACGCCCCATTCGGCGCGCGTGAGCAGCGTCGACACCAGCACGCCCGCACTCAGCAGCCGCGCGAGGCGCGCCGGGACGCCGTCGCCGTCGAAGCCCACGGCCGGCGGCAGCGCGGCAACGGCGGGGATGTACGCCCAGTCGACCAGGCCGTGTTGTTCGCGCGAGAGCGGCTGTTGCATGGAAACGTGGTTTGGCGGTCCGCGTCGGCCGCGCAGGCAGCGCAGCGACTCCGCGCGGCGCGTTGCAAGCGGACGGCCGGCGCGGTCCGCGGCCGACGAACCTTCGGCTCCGGCGGCCAGTTGGCGAGTGCGCTACCGTTCGTCGGAGAGGCGGCGACGTGCTGGCCGGCGAGGAGCCCGTGCTGGTGCGGACACGCCGCGATGATGAGCTTTCCCGTCGGGCGCATCGCGACCGGCCCCGTGAACTTCGTATGGACGACTCGCTGTACTTCAACGACCAGCACCTCGCCGTGCGCGACATGGTGCGCAGCTTCGCCGAACGCGAGGTCGCGCCCGTCGCCGGGCACTTCGACGAGATCGCGCAGTTCCCCTGGGAGAACGTCAAGCGGATGGGCGAACTCGGCCTGCTCGGGGTTCCGTGGCCCGAGGATGTCGGCGGCGCGGGGCTCGACCTGACGAGCTACATCATCGCGATCCACGAGATGGCCAAGGTCGACGCGTCCCACGCGATCACCATCTCCGCGCACACCACGCTCGGTACGTCACCGATCTACTACTTCGGGACAGAGGCGCAGCGCGCCCGCTACATCCCGATGCTCGCGAGCGGACGTGTGCTCGGTGGGTTCGGTCTGACCGAGCCGGACGCCGGAAGCGACGCGGGCGGCACGCGCACGACCGCCGTCCGGCGCAACGGCCACTACGTGCTGAACGGGTCGAAGCGGTTCATCACGCATGCGTCCGTGGGTGAGGTGTTCGTCGTCACGGCGGTGACCGACCCCGGCGCGGGGACGCGCGGCATCAGCTCGTTCATCCTGACGAAGGAAACGTCGGACCTCGACAAGGTCCGCGCGCTCGGGATCGGCCACGACGACTCGCTCCCCGCGCTGGCAGGATTTCGCGCGGGCAAGAAGGAAGACAAGCTCGGCTGGCGCGCGTCCGACACGGCGGAGCTGATCTTCGAGGACGTCGAGGTCCCGGCGGAGAACCTGCTCGGGACCGAGGGGCTCGGGTTCGTCAACTTCATGAAAACGCTCGACGCCGGGCGGATCGGCATCGCCGCACTGTCGCTCGGCCTCGCCGAGGGCGCGTTCCAGCAATCGCTCCGCTACACGTCCGAGCGCAAGCAGTTCGGCCAGGCGATCGTCAACTTCCAGGGCGTGTCGTTCCCACTCGCCGACATGGCGACCGAGATCGAGGCCGGCCGGCACCTGCTGTACGCGGCGACGCGGCTCGCGCAGGAAGGGCGGCCGTTCGGGAAGGAGGCCGCGATGGCAAAGCTGTTCTGCTCGGAACTGTCGATGCGTGCGACGATCAAGGCGATTCAGCTCCACGGCGGCTACGGCTACACCAAGGACTACCCGGTCGAGCGCATGATGCGCGACGCGAAGATCTGCGAGATCGGCGAGGGAACGAGCGAGGTGCAGCGGCTCGTCATCGCGCGACACCTCGTCCGCGAACTCGCCCGGAGCGAGGTCCACGCTTGACCGACGCGACGGACGCGGGCACGCGTTCGAGCAAGTCGTGGCTGCAGCGCGCGCGCGTTCCGCTCGGCTTCGCCGTCGGCGGCCTTTACCTCTGGCTCGCCCGTCCGAACCCGACGACGCTCGGGTTCGGTGCGGCGATTGCGCTCGCTGGCGTGATCGTCCGCGCATGGGCGGCCGGTCACATCGTAAAGAACGGGCGTCTCGCGACGACCGGGCCATACGCCCACACCCGGAACCCGCTCTACGTTGGCAGCTTTCTGATCGCCTGCGGGTTCGCGGTCATGGCCACGCCGTTGCTGCTGCTCGTCGTCGTCGCGTTCTGGGCCGCCGTGTACGGGCCGGTCATGCAGCGCGAAGCCGAGCACGTGCGGGCGCTACATACCGAAGCCTACGACGAGTGGGCCGGCGGCGTGCCGATGTTCGTGCCGCGCGTGACGCCGTGGCGCGGCGACGCGACGCCGCATGCATCTCGGTTCGATCCGCAACTCTATCTCTACCACAGAGAATGGCAGGCCGGGCTGGTCTACGTCCTTGCCGTCGTCTGGATGACGTTCCGCGTGCGCCGCGGCTTCTGAGCCGCGCCCGGGGACGAGGAGTGCACACGTGAAGCGGGAGATCCTGATCAACGCGGGGACGCGCGAGATGCGCGTCGCGATCATCGAGGACGGGCAGTTCGTCGAGCTGCTCGTCGAGCGCCCCGACAGCCGGCGCATGGTCGGCGACATCTACCTCGGCAAGGTCGAGGCGGTGCTGCCCGGCATTCAGGCGGCGTTCGTCAACATCGGCACCGACAAGAGCGCGTTCCTGCACGCGTCGGACGTCGTGTTCGACGAGGGCGCGGACCCTGATGACGACGAGGACGACGACGAGGACGCATCCGACGGCGATGCGCCCGACGCCGCGCCGCGCCGCCGCCCCGGACGTGCCAAGGCACCACCGATCGAGGAGGTGCTCAAGAAGGGGCAGGAGCTGCTCGTGCAGGTGACGAAGGAGCCGATCTCGACGAAGGGCTCGCGCGTCACGGCGCAGGTGTCGCTCGCCGGCCGG
>DASWUT010000553.1:0-3444 GCA_036401455.1 Gemmatirosa sp.
GCGGATTACGATCGGTGGTCGTCGAGTCCGGGAGCGGGCTGCTCGTTGCGCTGCCCGTCTCGCCCGACGTCACCGTGCTGGCCGCGATCGATCCCGCGCATGCGGACGCCGCGGCGGCGATCGGTCGCGTCCGCGCCGAGCGCGGCACCCTGGCCGGGGCGGTCTGATGTCGACGAACCGCGGCGTGCGCCACGTGCTCGTCGCCGACGACGAACCGCACATCGGACGCATTATCCAGATGAAGTTGGAGCAGGGGCCGTTTCGCGTGACGCTCGTGCACGACGGTCAGGCTGCACTCGACGCGCTGAACGACGAGTCGCACGTCGACCTCGTCCTGCTCGATCTCATGATGCCGCGGCTGAGTGGCCTCGACGTGCTCGCCGCGATGCGCGGCGACCCGCGCCACGCCGCCCTGCCCTGCATCATTCTCACTGCCGCCGGCCAGGAGCAGCAGTACCGGCAGGCGATGGCCCTCGGCGCGACGGACTTCATGACCAAGCCATTCAGCCCGAAGAAGTTGTACGCGCGCGCCGCCGAGCTGGCGGGCGTGACCGACAGCGAAGCCGCCGCGTGACGCCCGGATTCGCAGGGGGCGCGGCGGAGATGGCGAACGCCTGGACCGTCGTCCTCGCGGGCGGCGTGGGATCGCGCTTCTGGCCGATGAGCACGCCGTCGCGTCCGAAGCAGCTGCTCGCGCTCGTCGACGAGCATCCGCTACTCGCGAACACGCTCGCGCGGTTGGCGCCACTCGTGCCGGCCGAACGCACCCTGGTGCTGACCAACGCGACGCTCCGCGACGCGGTGCGCGCGCTCGCGCCCGAGTTGCCGTCGGAGAACGTGATCGCCGAGCCGGCGCCGGCGGGCACCTGTGCGGCGCTCGCGTGGGCATCGCGCGTCGTCGCGGCGCGCGGCGGCCGCGATGCGGTGATGATCTGCGTGCACGCCGACTGGGCGATCGCTGATCCGGAGGGGTTTCGCAGCGCGCTACGGCGGGCCGGCGAGTCGGCGGCCGCGCACGCGAGTCTGGTCACGGTCGGGGTCGTGCCGACGCGCGACGATCCCGGATTCGGCTACATCCAGCCGGGCGATGTGGTCGCTGGCGCGGCCGCCGATGCGCCGATCCGGCGTGTCGCGCGATTCGTCGAAAAGCCGACGCGCGAGCGCGCGGCGCGGATGCGCGCAGATGGATACCTCTGGAACTCGGGGATCTTCGTCTGGCGCGCGGGCGACTTCCTCGCGGAGGTCGACGCGCTCGCGCCCGAGGTCGGGCCCGCGCTCCGCAACGCGGGCGACGACATCGCGCGCTTCTTTGCCGACGTGACGCCGGTCGCGGTCGACGTCGCGGTCATGGAGCGTAGCCACCGCGTGCTCGTGATCCCGGGCGATTTCGGGTGGGACGACGTCGGGACGTGGGGCGCGCTCGCCCGCGTGCGCGCGCGCGACGAGAAGGAGAACGCGCCGAGCGGCGCGGTGTTCGCGCTCGACGCGCGGCGGAACGTCGTGCACGCGGACGGGAACGCGGTCGTGCTGTACGGAGTAGATGACCTCGTCGTCGTGACGCGGCCGGGGCTGACGCTCGTGACGACGCCCGATCGCTCGAGCGACCTCAAGGCCCTCCTCGAGGCGCTGCCGACGGCGTTTCGGAACTGATCCGGTTCGGCCGCGAACGGCGGAGTTGCATGGCAGGCGTGTACTTCTACGACGACGGCGTCGCGCGCGCGTTCGCGCCGTTCGCGCTGACCCGCCCGGGTGCGGAGCTGCGGGCCGGGGCGCTGCTCGTGCGCGAACGCTGGACGCGCGTCCTCGGGCTCGAGGCCGCGGGATTCCTCTCGGCGCCCGCGCTCGCCGGGTTCGACGAGCCGGCCGCGCCCGGGGCGGCCGAGGGCGTGCTGCCGGCCGGGAGCATCGTCGTCAACGCGCGGTGCGCACCCGCGCTCGATGCGCGGGCGGACGCGCGGGCCGGCGCGTGGCGCTGCGCGGGCCGGTTGGCGGCGGTGCGACTGGCCACGGCGCTGCCTGCGGACGCATTCGCCGACGGCACGGCCGCCCTCGACTCGGTCCCGATCGGCGGGGACGAGGCGGAACTCGCGGGCTGGTGGCACGATGCGGTGTGGGACTATGTCGGGTACCTCGGCGCGCAGCTCGCGCGCGACCTACCCGTGTTAGGCGCGGAGCTGGACGTCGTCGATCACCCGGGCGTCGTGCTCGGCGCACACCCGGTGTTCGCGGAACGCGGGGCGACGGTAGAACCGTACGCCGTCTTCGACACGGCCGCCGGCCCGGTCGTGCTGCGCCGCGGCGCGAGCGTGCAGGCGTTCACGCGCGTCGTCGGGCCGTGCTACGTTGGCGAGAGCTCGATGGTCACCGCCGACCGGATCAGTGGGTGCGCGATCGGCGACCACTGCAAGGTGCATGGCGAGATCAGCGCGTCCGTGCTCATCGGACACGCAAACAAGTCGCACGACGGCTTCGTCGGCCATTCGTACCTCGGCCGGTGGGTGAACCTCGGGGCGGGCACGACGACGAGCAATCTGAAGAACACGTACGGCACGGTCGCGCTGTGGACGCCAGGCGGCGTGCGCGATACGGGCCTGCAGTTTCTCGGGACGCTGTTTGGTGACCACGCGAAGACGGGGATCGGGCTGACGCTGACGACCGGCACGGTCGTCGGCGCGGGCGCGAACGTGTACGACCGGATGCCGCCGAAGGCCGTGGCGCCCTTCGCGTGGGGCGGCGGACCGCCGTACGACACGTACGACGCCGAGCGATTCGTGCGGGTCGCCGAGCGGGTGATGGCGCGCAGGCATCAGCCGCTGTCGGCGGGGATGCGCGGCGTGCTGGCGCGCGCGCACGCGCGCCGTGCGAACGGCTGACGTGCGCCTCTGGGTGTTAGGCACCGGCAGCCGCGGCAACGCGGTGCTCCTCGAGAGCGGCGACGCGCGACTTCTCGTCGACGCGGGGTTCGGCGTGCGTGCGCTCGCCGAACGGCTGGCCGCGGCGCGGGTCGCCCCGGAGTCGATCGCGGCGTGCGTCGTCACGCACGAGCACGCGGACCATGTGAAAGGGGTCCGACACGCAGCCGCGAGGTGGGGCTGGGCCGTGCATGCAACGCACGGGACCGCGGGTGCGTGCCCCGGCGTTCGCGCGTCCAACGTGACGACCTTCGCCGCGGGCGCATCGTTTCGCGTCGGACCGTTCGAGGTGCAGACGGTGGCGACGCCGCACGACGCGGCCGAGAGCGTGGCGGTGACGGTCACCGCCGATTCGGGTGCGCGAGCCGCGGTGTGCTACGACCTCGGTCACGCGTCCGATGCCGTTCGGGCTGCGATCGCCGACATCGATCTGCTCGTGCTCGAGTCGAACCACGACGAGGCGATGCTGCGCGCCGGTCCGTACCCGCCCTCGGTCGCCGATCGGATCGCGGGTCGGTTCGGCCACCTCCGC
>DASWUT010000554.1:0-6356 GCA_036401455.1 Gemmatirosa sp.
CCGTCGCAGTATCCGAGTCTGCACCACCGGGTCTCCGAGCTTCCAGTCCCGCCCGCCCCCGCCAACAGCCGCTTCCGATTCCCCCAGCTGCCTAACAGCGACGACAGGTACGGCGGGCCACCGCGCGACGGTAAAGCGAAACGGGAAAAGCGGGACGGCCCTCCGCCTACCCCTTATACCAGTGCTCCTCCCCCGGAAACCTCCCTTCCCTTACCTCCTCCGCGTACTCCCTGAACGCCCCCTCGATCACCTTCCCCACCTCCGCGTACCGCTTCACGAACCGCGGACGAATATCCCCCACGAAATTCCCGAGCAGATCGTGCGCGATCAACAACTGCCCGTCCACATGCGGCCCCGCCCCGATCCCGTACACCGGGATCGTGAGCGACTCTCGCACTCGCTGCGCCGCCTCGGGAGGCATCGCCTCGAGCAACAACGCGTACGCACCTGCCTCCTCGAGCGCCCGCGCATCCTCGACGAGCACCTCGACCGCCTCGCGCGTCTTCCCCTGGACGCGGTACCCGCCTAACTGCGCGAGATTCTGCGGCGTGAGACCGAGGTGTCCCATCACCGCGATCCCCGCGTCGGCCATCGCCTTCACGCGCCGCGCGACCCTCCTTCCCCCCTCGCACTTCACCGCGTCGCAGCCGATTCGCACGAACGCCCCCGCGTTGCGGATCGCGCTCGCGTCGGACGCCTGGTAGGACAGGAACGGCAGATCCCCGATCACGAACGCCCGCCTCGCCCCACGGCACACCGCCCCCGCGAAGATCAGCATCTCGGGCATCCCGATCGCCGTCGTGCTCGGCAACCCGAGCATCGTGTTCGCCGCCGAGTCGCCGACGAGGATCATGTCTGCGCCTGCCCGGTCCGCGTAGACCGCCGTCGGATAGTCGTAGGACGTGACGAATACCGCCGGCATGCCGCGCGCCTTGAGCGCGGCGAGCGTCGCCGTCGTCACCTTGCGCGGCCGCGTCCCCGCGTGGTTCGCGCCCACCTGGTTCGCCCCGCCGTCTGCCGCCGCCGTCTGCGTCACCTCGCCCACGCGTGCTCCTCCGTTCCGGCGGGCTCGGCCCGCGTTCGTCGCTCGCCTGGCGGCGCGCCGCGCGCCTCCGCTCCCGCCGGCAGCGCCCGCGCGAGCGCCTCGGCCAGGATCGCGCCCACCTGCTCGTGCTCCGTGAGAAACGCGTCGTGCCCGACGAGCGAGCGCACCTCACGGTATGTCGCCCGCGCGTCTGCGGTCCACCCGCGCACCACCTCCGCCGGGTAGAGCACGTCGCCCGGCACCCCTACCCCGACCAGCAGGCCGTGGAACCGCCGCAGCGCCGGTCCGACGCCCCCGCGGCCGCGGCCGACGTCGTGCGAATCCATCGCGCCCAACAGCGTGCGATACGCCGCCGGATCGAACCGGTCGACGAGACGCGCGCCGTGCCGCGCGAGGTAGCCCTCGACGGCGAAACCGCCGTCGCCGGCCTCCCCGCCCAGCGCGGGCTCCCGCCCGAAGCGCGCCTCCCACTCCGCCGCGGTGCGGTAGCTCAGCATCGCCACCTGCCGCGCGAGCGCCAGCCCTTCCGCCTCGTGCCCGGGCCCGGCGAGGTCGAGCGCGGCGCGCTGCAGGTGGTTCCACGCGATCGCCCACGCCGGGTGCGCGGCCGGCGCGGCGAGCGCGACGACCGCGCGCGCCGAATCCGGGTACTCGGCCGCCCACTCGAGCGCGACCATCCCGCCGAGCGAGCCGCCGACGACGAGCGCGACCGCCCCCGCGTCGAGCGGTACGCCGAGCGACTCGACGAGCAGCGCGGCGAACCGCGCCTGATCGCGCACCGTGATCGGTGGGCGCCCGGCCGCCGCGCTGTTAGGCGCCGCCCCGGGCGCGCCGCGCCACTCCACCCCCCGCCAGGCCGTGCCGTAGCACGAGCCGAGCAGGTTGGGGCAGAGCACCGCGCAGCGCGCCGGGTCGACCGCGCGCCCGGGGCCGACCACCTCGCGCCACCATCCTGTCCCCGGACCCGCCGCGTCCGCGCTCCCCGTGAGCGCGTGGAAGACGAGCACGAGGTTGCGGCCGTCCGGGGCGAGCGCGCCGTCGAGGTGGTAGGCCTGCGTGACGTCGAGCAGCACCGCGCCGCACTCGAGCGCGAAGCGGGGCACCTCGAGCCGACGGAGCGGCCGGGCCGGCGCGGTCACGCCACGGCCGCGACGCCGACCTCGGCGCCGGTGTCGGCCCCCTTCTCGCCACCGTCGTCGACCGCGGTACCGTTAGGCGTGACGCCGGCCGCCGCGTCGGCACGCGCGAGCGCCCGGTCGAGGTCCGCGATCAGATCGTCCACGTCCTCGATCCCGATCGAGAGCCGGATGAGGTCCGGCGTCGCGCCCGCGGCGACGCGCTGCGCCGGCTCGAGCTGCTCGTGCGTCGTCGACCACGGATGGATGACGAGGCTCTTCGCGTCGCCGACGTTCGCGAGCAGCGAGAACAGCTTCAGCTCGCCGATGACGCCCTTCGCCACGCGCTCGGCGTCGTCGGCGCTCTCCGCGCGCACACCGAACGTCAGCACGCCGCCGAAGCCGCCGTCGAGATAGCGCGCAGCCTGTGCGTGCGTCGGGTGCGACTCGAGCCCAGGGTAGCGCACCCACGTCACCGCGGGGTGCTGCTCCAGGTGGCGCGCCACGGCGAGCGCGTTCTCCGCGTGCCGCGCGATGCGCAGGTGCAGCGTCTCGAGCCCCTGGAGCAGCAGGAACGCGTTGAACGGCGACAGGGCCGGCCCGATGTCGCGGAGCAGCAGCAGGCGCAGCCGGAGCGCGAACGCCGCGTTGACCGGGCCGCCGCCGAGGTCGATCGCGCCGAACGCCTGCGAGAAGACGAGGCCGTGGTACGCCGCCTCCGGCTCCTGATAGAGCGAGCGGAAACGCGGACTCGCGCCGTAGTCGAACGTGCCGCCGTCGACGACGATCCCGCCGATCGCCGTGCCGTGCCCGCCGATCCACTTGGTGGCTGAGTGGATCACGACGTCGGCCCCGTGCTCGATCGGGCGGCAGAGGACCGGCGTGCCGAACGTGTTGTCGACGACGAGTGGAACGCCGTGCGCGTGCGCCACGTCGGCGAGCGCGCGGAAGTCGGGCACGTCGAGGCGCGGATTGCCGACCGTCTCGACGTAGACCGCGCGCGTGGTCTCGTCGATCGCGCGGGCGAACGCGTCCGGCCCGTCGGCGAGATCGACGAAGCGCGTCGTGATCCCGAGCCGCGGCAGCGTGTGGGCGAGCAGCGCGTGCGTGCCGCCGTAGAGCGACGTCGCGGCGACGATCGAGTCGCCCGCCTGCGCGAGGTTGAGCAGCGCGAGCGTCTGGGCGGCCTGTCCACTCGCCGCCGCGACCGCCGCGACGCCGCCCTCGAGCGCGGCCACGCGCCGCTCGAAGACGTCCGTCGTCGGGTTCATGATGCGCGTGTAGATGTTCCCGAACGCCTTGAGCCCGAACAGCGCCGCCGCATGGTCCGGGCTGTCGAAGACGTACGACGTGGTCGCGTAGATCGGGACGGCGCGCGCGTTGGTCGCCGGGTCGGCGGTCTCCTGCGCGGCGTGCACCGCGCGGGTGCCGATGCCTAACGGGCGGGCGGCCCCGCGCGAGGCGTCGGCGGTCTGGGCGGGGGTGGAGGCAGCGGTCGTGCTCATCGTCTCTTCCTGAGGCAAGATGGGTCGCTGCCGCCTGTCGGCGAGACGGAGGTCGGGGCGCGGGCCGCTGAGTCGGCCGGTGGCGCACACGACAAAGCCCGGGCAGGATGGGCCGCCCGGGCTCTCGCGTTTTAGCTCTTTGTTTAACGTGGCGGCAAGAGGCGGCAAATCACCACGGCGTTTCAGTTGTGGGAGAACGTGTAGCGCCCTGGCCGGCGCACGTCAAGGCTGACGCGCGCCGGCGGGCATCACGTCACGCGTGCGGCAGGAGCGCGGGCGTGCCCTTCACGTACGGCAGGCACGGGTCGAACCGCCCGGGCGTGTCCACGTAGCGCTGCGTCTGGTGCCCGCTGATCGTCGTCGGCAGCTTGCCGACGACCTCGGACGTGAAATAGCCGAGCAGTGCGAGCTCCTTCATCATCCGGAAGTAGTGCGGCGGCGCGTCGGAGGCCATCGCGCCGGAGGCCACGTCGCCGGTGCCGGCGTTCTCCTGGCGCTGGTCGGCGAGGTGCTGGTCGGCCGAGTCGCCCTGCGCCTTCTTTCCGGCCGCGGCGGCGGCGGGCCCCTGCGTCTGCGACGTGCCTTCGGGCGGCGCGCCGGGCCCGGTCTCCGTCTGCCCGCTCCGCTTGGCCGCCGCCAGCTGCGCCTTGCCGAGGGCGTCCATGTAGTCCTTCTGCTCACGGTCGATCGCGGTCAGCACGGCCAGGCGCTGCGCGGGCGTGGCCTCCATGAAGCTGACGTTCGCCGCCTTACGCGTCGCGTCGTCGATCTTGCGCAGGCCATCGCGGAAGACCTGCTGCTTGGGCGCGTGATACGTGTCGGTGACCATCAGCGCCATGAACGGGCCGGTCGCCGCGGCCTTGGCCCCCGGGCTCTTGGCCGTCGTCGGCAGGATCGTGTCGGCGACCTCGTCGAGCATCGCGACGTCGGCCGCGCTGAACGCGCCCACGGGCTGGTAGTTGCCGTCGGCGACGGCGGCCGGGCGCTCCCCGCGCTCGCACGCGGCGAGCAGCGAGCTGCCGCCGATGAGCGCGACGCCGCCGAGCATCGCGCCGACCCGCTGGATCGCCTCGCGGCGGGAGAGCACGGCGGCGGCGGGCGTGGACGCGGCGGCAGAGGCCGCGGGCCGTTCGATTTCGTTAGGCATCGGGGTCGGCCTCGGGTCAGAGGGTGCGGGTCTTGAGCGCGTTCACGGCGAAGTCCGCAGCGCGGGCGGTCAGCGCCATGTAGGTCAGCGACGGGTTCACGCAGGCAGCGCTCGCCATGCACGCGCCGTCGGTGACGAACACGTTGGGCGCGTCCCAGACCTGATTGTGCTTGTTGAGCACCGAATTCTTCGGGCTCGTGCCCATGCGGGCCGTGCCCATCTCGTGGATGCCCATTCCCGGGGCGTAGTCGCCGTTGTGCACCTCGATGTCCTTCGCGCCGGCCGCCTCGAGCATCTCGGCCATGTCGGGGCCCATGTCCTTGCGCATCCGCAGCTCGTTCTCGCGGATCTGGCAATCGATCGCGACCACCGGCAGCCCCCACTTATCCGTCTTCGTCTTGTCGAGCGTGACCGTGTTGCGGTGGTCGGGGAGCATCTCGCCGAACGCCGTCCCACCCATCCGCCACGCGCCCGGCTCGGACGCCATGTCCTTGAAGTCGCCGCCGATCCCGAGCTCGGCGACCGCGCGCGACCAGCCGTCGCGGCTCGCGCTCCCCTGGTAGCCGAAGCCGCGCAGGTAGTCGCGCTTGTCGTTGCCGACGTTGCGGAAGCGCGGGATGTAGAAGCCGCACGGACGGCGTCCGTACGAGGTCTTGTCGTCGAACCCCTCGATCCGTCCCGACGCGCCGATGCGGAAGTGGTGGTCCATCAGGTTGTGGCCCAACTCCCCCGAGCTGCTGCCCAACCCGCCCGGCCACACGTCGGTCGCGGAGCGCAGGAGGAGCCACGTCGAGTTGATCGTCGACGCGCAGACGAAGACGATCTTCGCCTTGTAGTCCGTGGTCTGATTGCTGACCGCGTCGAGCACGCGCACGCCCGTCGCGCGCTTGCGGTCCTTGTCGAACAGCACCTCGGTCGCGATCGCGAACGGCTTGAGCGTCAGCCGCTTGGTCGCTGCCGCCGCCGGCAGCGTCGACGCCTGCGTGCTGAAGTAGCCGCCGTACGGGCAGCCGAGCCAGCAGGCGTCGCGGTACTGGCAGGGGTACCGGTTGGGCAGCTTGAGCGTCGCATTGGCCGTGCGCGAGTGCAGGATCCGCCGCGCGCCGCCGAACTTCGTCCGCACCTTCTCGGCGGCCGCCACCTCGACGCAGTTGAGCGGGATCGGCGGCTGGAACTGCCCGTCGGGCAGCTGCGCGAGCCCGTCACGCGAGCCGGCGATCCCGGCGTACCGCTCGACGTAGCTGTACCAGGGGTCGATCTCGGCGTAGCGGATCGGCCAGTCGGTGCCCACGCCCTGCTTGGCGTTGGCCTCGAAGTCGAGGTCGCCGTGCCGATAGCTCTGCCGCCCCCACATGAGCGAGCGCCCGCCCACGTGGTAGCCGCGGTACCAGTCGAAGCGCTTGACCTCGGTGTAGGGCGAGTCCTTGTCGCTCGCCCACCAGTCGAGGTTTTTCTCGTTCAGCGGATAATCGCGCTTGAGGACCGGATACGCGTCCTCCATCGCGACCGTGCGGCCACCACGATGCGGGTACTGCCACGGAAAC
>DASWUT010000555.1:0-2047 GCA_036401455.1 Gemmatirosa sp.
GCGCCGGTGGCCGTCGTCGCACAGCCGGGCGGCGCCGTCATCCCGGACTTGCTGCGGCTGGTGTGTGCCCCGGTCAGGCTCAGCGGGCTCTGCGAACCCGCGCTGCCGACGGCCGGGATCGTACTCGCGCTATGGCCTCCCGAACAGGAAGCGGTGATCACACCAGTGACGACTGCCAGGACCGCAAATCTTCTCATCAGGCGAACTCCTCTCGCCTACGAGACTAACGACCCGGTGTCCAGACCCCCATACACAAAACCGGGTAGACGCCGCTACGCGGGCGCCGGCACCCGCATGGTAGCGCGGTCGCCGACGGCGCGCTGGTACTGCGGCGGCCACGCCACCTCGGCGCCTAGCGCCCGCGCCGCGAACAGCGGCCAGTACGGATCGCGCAGCAGCTCGCGCGCGAGGAAAACGAGGTCGGCCCGGCCGTAGGCGACGATCGCCTCGGCGTCCGCGGGCTCGGTGATCAGCCCGACCGCGCCGGTCGAGATCCCGGCCTCGCGCCGCACGCGCTCGGCGAAGGGCGTCTGGTACATCGGCCCAACGGGGATCGTCCCGGGCGGAACGGGCACCGCGCCGCCCGAGGTCACGTCGATCAGATCGACGCCCTCGCCGCGGAGCAGCCGCGCGAGCTCGACCGTCTGCTCGGCATCCCACCCGCCGTCGATCCAGTCGGTCGCCGAGAGCCGCACGAACAGCGGCAGCCGCTCGGGCCACACGCCGCGCACCGCGCGCACGATCTCGAGCGCGAGGCGGGTACGGTTCTCGAACGACCCGCCCCAGCGGTCGGTCCGCCGGTTGACCAGCGGCGACAGGAACTGGTGCACGAGGTAGCCGTGCGCGCCGTGGACCTCGACGACCGAGCCGCCGGCGTCGAGCGTGCGCCGCGCGCCGTCCGCGAACGCGCGCACGATCGCGGCGATGCCGGCCTCGTCGAGCGCCTCGGGCACAGGGTACGACGGATCGAACGGGTCGGTCCCCGGCGCGACGGGCGTCCAGCCGCCGTCCGCGAGCGGCACGGCGCCCTGCCCGTCCCACGGCCGCTTGGTCGAGGCCTTGCGCCCCGCGTGCGCGAGCTGCGTCCCCCACGCGGCGCCCTGACCGTTGCAGAAGCGCGCGATGCGCGCGAGCTGCTCCACGTGCGCGTCTTGCCAGATGCCGAGATCCTCGGGCGAGATGCGCCCGTCCGCGGTCACGGCGATCGCTTCGGTGAGCACGAGCGACGCACCGCCGACCGCGCGGCTGCCAAGGTGGACGACGTGCCAGTCGTTCGCGAACCCGTCGGCGGACGAGTACTCGCACATCGGCGAGACGGCAATACGGTTGCGCAGCGTCACGTCGCGAAGGCGCAAGGGGGAGAACAGGTTGGACATCGTTCGGTTGAGACGTCGCCGAAACGCGCACGGTTTCGCACGGTACGCGAAAACGGGCCCGCAGGTGCGTCTCAGGCGCATGCGGGACGCTGTGTTCCGCTCCCGTCTCGCCGTTGAAAGGGTGTCCTCGCCGACCCCTTCGCCGCACCCGTAACAGCGCTCGCTCGCAGGAGTACCCGCACACATGCTTCACGCCGCGCTCTTCTTCGCCGCGACCGCAGCGGCGCCGCGCCCGCCCAACGCAACCTACACGTACGCGATTCAAGCCGGCGGCGTCCCGATCGGCAGCAGCACCGTCGTCGTCGACGGCACCACGCCCGGCACGGTCGTCGTCAAGGAAAGCGCGAGCATGTCGATGCCGCGCTTCAGCGCGACGGCGACGACACGGTACGACGCTGCGACGCTTCACGAGACCGGCTACAGCGCCGACTTCAATCTCCCCAGCGGCGCGCAGCACACCGACGTCACGGTGAAGCCCGGCGCGATGACGCTCACGGTACCGGCCGGCGGAACGCTCGACATCGCAGCCGACCCGTCGGCGCCGCTCGAGCTCGTCGGCGACAACCTCGTGGGCGGCAGCATCATGGTGCCCGCGGTTCTGCACGCAACCGGCGCAAAATCGTTCACGCTCGCGGTGCTCGCCGGCGCGCAGCCGCTCGTGTGCAAGGTCG
>DASWUT010000556.1:0-6296 GCA_036401455.1 Gemmatirosa sp.
CGCGTTGCGCGGCGAGCGGTACGTCGCGAACGTCACGCTCGCCGCGCCGCCCGCCGCGGCGCCCGCCGCGGCGCAAGGCGCGGTGTGGTCGGTGGTCGCGTACGAGTACCTCGGGGTGCACGCGATCGGAGCCGTCGCGCCGCTCGCGGCGGCCCGCGGGGCCGGCGTGCTCGACGTCGACGCCGACGTCGCGAGCGGCCCGATCGCCGCCGGCGCGGCCGCGTTCGCGCCGGCGCCCGTCGACGTCGCGCGCTGGGAGCCGGCCTACGGGCGTGTCGCGGAGGCGCAGGCGCGCTGGGAAGCTGCCCACGGTCCGATGCCGGCGGCGACGATCGCACCGGACGCGGGCGTCGCCCTGTGATGCCCGGCGCGTTCGAGCTTCGCCCGGCCCGCCACACCGACGCCGACGAGGTGGCCGCGATCGAAACGCTCGCCTTCTCCGACCCGTGGAGCCGGAACGCGTTCGCCGCGCTCATCGGCAACCCGGCGGTGCTCTTCCTCGTCGCCGCCGCGCTGCCGGCCGAGCCCGCTGCGCTGCGGCCGAGAATCGTCGGCTACGTCGTGGCCTGGTTCGCGGCCGACGAGTCCGAGATCGCGAACATCGCCGTCGCCCCTTCGGCCCGCGGGCGGGGCATCGGCGCCGCGCTGCTCGACGCCGCGCTCACCGAGGCGGTCCGGCGCAGTGCGGCGACAACGTATCTCGAGGTCCGCGAATCGAACCTGGTCGCGCGCAACCTGTATGCGGCCCGTGGGTTCACGGAGCTGGGCCGCCGCCGCAACTACTACCGCCACCCGCGCGAGGACGCGCTCGTCCTCGGCCGACCGACGGACGCCGGTCGAACGTCGACGGGCGGCGTAGAATCGGCCCACCGCGCGTAGATTCGATGCGGGCGGAATATCCGACCCGTGCTACGCTGCCCGGCGTGGCCGCATGATCGCGGCCGCCGGATCCCGGGTCGCCGCACGATACCTGGACTGGACCTTTTCGGACGGAGGATGACCATGAGTCGGAGCCTGAACAAAGTCACGCTGATCGGAAACCTTGGCAGCGATCCCGAGATCCGCTCGACGCCGGGGGGCGGGCGCGTCGCGCAATTCTCCCTGGCGACCAGCCGGACCTGGAACGACCAGAGCGGCGGGAAGCAGGAAAAGACGGAGTGGCACCGCTGCGTCGTCTGGAACAGCAAAGGATCGCAGCTCGCCGACATCGTCGAGAAGTACGTGAAGAAAGGCGACAAACTGTACGTCGAGGGCCGGATCGAGTACCGCCAGTGGCAGGACAAGGACGGTCAGACGAAGTACTCGACCGAGATCAACATCCGCGAACTCATCCTCCTCGGCGGCGGTCGACGCGACGGCATGGACGCGGAGATGGACGCGGCATCCGGGTCGTCGTACGGCGGCGGTTCGGGCGGTGGTGGTGGCGGCGGCGGGGGGGCGCCGCGTCGCAGCGCGCCGGCGGCACCGCGTGCCAAGCAGCCGGCCGGGGCGAACAACGCCGGCGGCAACGAAGACTTCGAGGACTTCCCTGGAGCCCTCGCGGACGACGACGACGACCTGCCGTTCTGATCGCGCCGGCCGGCCGGCGACGCGCCGGCCCACGTAGATTCCGCGGCCCAGCCGCGCCCGGGACGCTCCCGGCGCGCGGCGCTCCGCACCGCTCACCGTCGCAATGCTCTCACGCGCGCTCGTCACCGGTGGCGCCGGCTTCATCGGCTCCCACGTCGCCGACCTCTGCCTGTCACACGGCTGCGAGGTCACCATCGTCGACAACTTCTCGACCGGGCGCCGTGAGAACGTCCCCGCGGCCGCGACGCTCCACGAGGCGAGCCTCAACGACCCGTCGACGCGCGCCCTCGTCCGCGACGGCAACTTCGACGTGATCTTCCACCTCGCCGCGCAGATCGACGTCCGCAAGAGCGTCGGCGATCCCGTGTTCGACGCCACGCAAAACATCCTCGGCTCGCTCAACGTGCTCGAGGGCGTGCGCGAGGCGAAGGAGAACACGGGGCGCGCCCCACGCGTCGTCTTCGCCAGCACGGGCGGGGCGATCTACGGCGACTTCGTGTCGCCGCCCAACATCGAGACCTACCCCAAGGACCCCGAGTCGCCGTACGGGATCGCGAAGCTCAGCGTCGAGCTCTACATGGGCTACTACACGCGCCAGCACGGCCTCGAGTGCGCGACGTTGCGCTACGCCAACGTGTACGGCCCGCGGCAGGACCCGCACGGCGAGGCCGGCGTGGTGGCGATCTTCTGCGGTCGCATCCTCGAAGGACGCCCGATGACTACGTTCGGCGACGGGTCGCAAACGCGCGACTACGTCTTCGTCAAGGACGTCGCACGCGCCAACTGGCAGGCCGCGACGACGACGCTGCCGCCCGCGGGTCCGGTCGACGCGCGCGCGTTCAACATCGGCACGGGCGTCGAGACCTCGGTCAACGAACTCGCGGAAGCGATCCGGCACGTGGCGGGCACCGAAACGCCGATCGAGCGCGCCCCCGCCCGCGCCGGCGAACTCCAGCGAAGCGTGGTCGCGATCGACAAGGCGCGCGATGTGCTCGGATGGACGCCGCAGGTCGCCCTCCACGACGGGCTTCGCGAAACGTTCGAGTTCTTCGCCGCCCGCCGCGGCGCCACCGCCTCGGCAGCCGCCTAACGCTCCACGCATGTCCGGAAGTGTGGTCGACCTCGTGCTGGCCGGTTCGCCGGCCACGCGCGCGGTGCTCGTGCTGCTGCTCGTGCTCTCGCTGCTCAGCTGGGGCGTCACGTTCGCGAAGACCGTCGAGTTCCGCCGCGTCGAGGCGGCGGGACGCGCATTCGTTCGCTCCGTCGAAGCCGCATCGACGCTCGCCGGCGCAGAAGACGCGGCCGCGCGCGCGACGCCGACGCCGTTCACCGACGTTTTCCGTCGTGCCCGCCGCTTCCTCGCCGAAACCCGGCCGGCACTCGGCGGAGCCGCCGAACGCGCGCCACGCCTGAGCCAGCCGCAGGTCGAGGCGCTCCGCCTCGTCCTCGACGCCGAGGCGGACCTCGGCCGCGACCGCCTCGGCCGCTTCGTCGGGTGGCTCGCGACGATCGGGTCCGTCAGTCCGCTCATCGGACTCTTTGGGACGGTCCTCGGAGTCATCTCCGCGTTCGCCGGGATCGCCCGCCAGGGATCGGGGAACCTCGCCGCGGTCGCGCCCGGCGTCGCGGAAGCGCTCGTCGCGACCGCGGCGGCCCTGGCCGTCGCGATCCCGGCCGTGTTCGCCTACAACGTGTTCGCGACGCGCCTCAATCGCGTCGCGGGAGAACTCGACGGCTTCGGCTCGGAACTCGTCGCGCTGCTCGTGCGCGAAGAGCGCATCTGAGCGGTCGCGCGCGCACCGCCTGACGTGGCCACCCGACGGCGGCGCGAGCGCGCCGCACTCAACGCGGACATCAACGTCGTGAGCCTGATCGACGTGATGATGCTGCTGATGATCATCTTCATGCTCACCGCGCCGATGATGCAGGGCGGGGTCGACGTCGCGCTGCCGCGCGCCGACGCGCGGCCACTCACGACGCGTTCCGGCGTGACGGTGACGCTTGCGCGCGACGGCCAGGCGTACGTCGACGATGCCCCCGTCGCCGCCGCCCGACTCGCGCCGACGCTCGCCGCCCGCGCCGACGCGCGTGCCGGTGGCGTGTTCCTCCGCGCCGACAGCGGCGTCCCGTACGGCGCGGTCGTCCGCGTGCTCGCGAGCCTCCGGGCTGCGGGACTCGAGAACGTCGGACTGATCGCTGCCACCGACGCCACGCCGTGACCGCCGCGGCCGTGCCCGGCTACGAGCCGCCCGCGTACCGATCGCGTGTCGCCTCCGCCGTACTCGGTCGCGGGCTCGCCGTGTCCGTCGCCGGGCACGCGGCCGTGGTCGCCGCGGCGCTCATCGTCGCCCGCGGTCGGCCGAGCCCTGCACCGCTGCCGGTGTACCGCGTCGCGCTCGTCGCCGCGCCTGCCGCTGAAGCGGTCACTGCGGCCCCGCGAACGGCAGGGCCGCAGTCCGCCGCGCCGCGCCAGGCCGTCGCGGCGGCGGATGCGCCGGCGAACCTGCCGCCGCGCGCACCGACGAGCACGTCCACGCACGCCTCCGTGCGCGCCCCGCATGCGCCCGCCACGCCGCCGGAAGCCGCACCGTCGCACATCTCGCCACCGCGGACTGCACCACCGCGGACCGCACCACCGCGGACTGCACCACCCCGCACCGCGCCGCCGCGCACCGCGGCAAACGCCACACCGGCCAGCGCGCGGCACGACGCGCCGGCCTCACCCGAGCACCCGCCCGAGGCACCCGGCCATCGCTCACCCGAGGTCGCAGCGGCACCGCATCCAGCTGCGAGCCGGCCGTCTCCAGAAGCGTTACCGCCGAAGCCGGCGCACGCGACGGCGGCCCACCCGCAGCCGACTGCGTCGCGCGTTGAGCGGCCGCACGAGACCGCGTCACCGAAGCGATCGACGTCGTCGGCGAACGCTGCGGTGGACCAGAAGGCAGCCGCCAACTCCCGCGCCGATGCGCCACCTGTCGCGGCGAAGCACGCCACGGCGCCGACGGCCGCATCCGCGACGACCGGCGCACACACCGCGCACGGACACGACGTCGCCGACGTGCGGGCCGTCGGGCTCGAGTTCCCGTATCCCGGGTATCTCGCGAACCTCGTGCGACAGGTCCGCCTGCGGTTCGCGCCGACGGACGCACGCGCGGGACTGCACGCGGATCTCGCGTTCGTGGTCGCGCGCGACGGCTCGATCACCGGGCTGCGCGTGGTGCGCGGCTCGGGCAGCTACGCGTTCGATCTCGAAGCGCAGGGCGCCGTCGAAGCGGCGGGCTCCGCCCGCGCCTTCGGTCCGCTGCCCGACGGATTCACTTCGGCTTCTCTCCCGGTGACGTTCAGCTTCGACCCGCGCGGCACGCCGTGACCTTCGACCGCTTCCTGACCGCGGCAGTCGCGGCGGTGTCCACCGTCGTGTGTGCCGCAGGCATCGCGCCGCGCGCTGGCGCGCAGGACACGACGGGCACGCCGGCCGGCGTGAGCGTGCGTCTCGCCTACGACGCGCGCACGCGCCCGACGATCCTCGTTCCCCGGGTCGCTGGACCGCTCGGCGACTCGGTCACGGCGATGCTTCGCCGCGATCTCACGTACGGCGATCGCGTGACCGTCGCAGCTGCGGCCGTCGCGGACGCCGTCGGCGCGAGCGCGACCGACATCGATTTTGCGGCCGCCGCGCGCGCCGGGGCCGCGGGTGTCGTCCGGGCGACGCTGTCGGGCAACGTGCTCCACCTTGCGCTTGCCGACGTGAGCGCGCGCCGCGTGGCCGCGACCCGCGACGTTCCGCTGCCATCAAACACGCTCGGCCCCGAATGGCGACTCGCCGTGCACGCGGCGTCGGATGACGCCGAACGTTGGGCCACGGGCGTCCACGGGATCGCGGCAACGCGGATCCTGTTCGTCCGCGGCGGTCGCGTGTGGAGCGTCGATAGCGACGGCGAGTCCGTCCGCCCGCTCACTCCGCCCGGCGCGCTCTCACCGGCGTGGTTCCCGTCGGGGCGCGGCATCGTTCACGCCACGCTCGACGCGGACGGAACGCAGCGGATCGTCGCGCGCGCGTACGACGGGGCGACAGCCGGCCCGCCGCGCACGCTCGCATCCGGGGGCGTGTTGAACCTCACGCCCGCGGTCGCGCCGGACGGACAGGCGGTCGCCTACGCGCACGGCGACGAGGACGGGACCGACCTGTACGTCGTCGGCGTGGACGGCGGTTCGCCGCGACGCATCACCGTCGGGCGCGGGACCGATAACGTCTCGCCCGCGTTCGCGCCCGACGGGCGGCGTGTCGTCTTCACCTCCGGCCGCTCGGGTCACCCCGAGGTGTATATTGCCGACGCCGACGGAACGAACGCGGAGCTCCTCACCGACTTCGATTACTCGTCGCGCAACTACCGCTCCAACCCGAGCTGGTCGCCCGACGGCCGCCTCGTGGCGTTCCAGTCGCTGGTCGAGGGCCGCTTTCAGCTCTGCACCATCGAGGTGCGCGGCCGTTCGGCGCGATGCCTGACGACCGCGGAGCGCACCGAGGATCCGTCGTGGGCGCCCGACTCGCGCCACCTCGTCGCGACCGCCACTCAGGGCACGTCCCGTCTCGTCGTGATCGACGTCGAGACCGGTCACGCACGCACGCTCGTCTCCGGACGCGCGCCACGCATGCCGGCGTGGTCGCCGCCGCTGCGCTGAGCGTGCGCCGCGCGGCCGCCGTGGGCCGTCGCTCCAGCCTCTTC
>DASWUT010000557.1:0-6116 GCA_036401455.1 Gemmatirosa sp.
ACGTGTACGAAGCGCGACCACTTGAGCCGGTACGCCGCGAAGTGCAGCCGGCGGCGCTGGCCGGTCGTGAGGCGCGGGTCCGCCGTGCCGAAGTCGAACTGGGCGAACTCGCCGGCCACGCCCTCGAAGCGGACCAGCACCTCGGCCGGCACCGCCCGCCGGGCCGCCGCGAGCACGCGGTACGTCGTCGAGAGCCCGAGCGGGGTGCCCGCCTCGCGCAGCCGGCGCTCCACCTCGCCCGGTGGGATCGTGGGCTCCTCGCGCACGAGCCGCGCGACATGGTCGCGCACGGCAGTGTCCACGCCCGGGCGGCCGAGCCGTCGTCGGCGGCGCTCGGCCGCGTCGTCGGCGTCAACGGGGGCAGGCTCGCGGGCGACGCGCTCGACGGTGCGGCGCGAGACGCCGAGTTGGTGGGCGATGGCGCGCGGGCGGACCCCGGCGCGGAGTAACTCGTGGACGGCGTGACGGTCGAGCATACGAAGCATCCTCCTCGGCGCCTCCCCGCGGTGGGGACCCGGACACGAACGGGAACGGCGCTACGGTGTGGGCGGATGCCCCGGGTGCGACAGAGTTTAGAGAACTACTGCGTCAAAATTTGGAGAACGCACCCCGCCGACCCCGACGGCCCTCCCCGACGGCCGTCCGCCCACGGCTCTCCGTCCTTGGCGCTCGCGTGCCCATCGTCATCGTCCCGCTCCTCGGCCCACCGGCCCGGCCTCAGTGTTCTGAGGCCGGGGCCGACCTCGCGGGGGCGGCCCAGGCCATCGGCCCCGTGCCGGGCGGCGTGCGGCTGACCTTCGCGCCCGCCCCGGGCGTCCACCGTGCCGTTGAGCGCGCGGTCGCGCGCGCCCGTCGGGACGGCACCTGCCTCCGGTTCGTGATCCACGCGCCGCCGGGCGGCCCGATCACGCTGACTATCACGGGGCCGCCCGGGCTCGCCGGTTGAGGCACGGAACGCGTACCCCGGGCCGGACGGGACACGGATGCTCGCGCAACCTGTCGGACACTGTTGGCGAACTCGCTTGTCGTTGGATGAGGTGGGACCGAGCGCCGGGGGAGCGCGGGGTCGCTCCCCCGCGGCCGAGAGGCTCCGGCGGGATGCGCCAGCCGGGGGAACGCTCGCGTCACCGGCCCAGCCGCCGCCCGTTCGCGGCGGACGTCGCGTAGCTTGTCCGCCCGTCCGTGCGGGAAATCGAACCGGTCGTTAGCCCCAAGCACTCCCGTCGACCAGCGCGACGGCGTGGAAACGCTCCGCGAGAAGGAGGCGTCGTGACCCTGGCACGCGTACTGGTGGTCGGGCTCGATCCCGCGAAGCTCCAGGACTGGGACGCCACACCGGTGCAGGCGGCGCTCGCGCGCGGGCAGGCCCGGTTCGCCGATCAGGAGATCGCGGCCGATTGGTGCTTGGTAGCACTCGACGAGAACCCCGAAGGCGCGATCGTCGAGGCGCTGGTCCGCCACGATTATGGCTGCGTGGTGATCGGGGGCGGCCTCCGCACGCACGAGCCGCTGCTTGAACTCTTCGAGCGGGTGGTCAACCTCGTCCGGCAGCACGCGCCGAGGGCCGCCATCGCCTTCAACCGCCACCCCGAGGACTGCGCCGACGCCGCGTTGCGGTGGCTGCGCTAGCGACGCAGGGCAGATGCCGCAGGCGCCATGGACGGGGACCCTCATGGCTGGTCAACGAGCGCGCCGGGCGGAGCTCCTGCCGCAGCCTCGACGCGGATCGGCTACCTGCGTCAGCGTACGATCGCCCAGCGTGCGCGTCGAGTTCGGACGCGTGCCCCGCGACGAGTCGCGCCGCGTCGAGGCGGTGCCATCACGTCGAGAGCTAGCGGCCGATGACGCGACGGTCGACACGGCTGCCAGACTGGCCCGGAACGCCATCGGTGCGGGCGCACTCCGGGTCGACTGCCCTGCGCGCGGGGCCGTCTCGTGTCGCCGGGACGAGACTCGCCAACAGTATCCTGTCGTTTGTGGTACGTCCGGCGACGAACCAGCACCGTGTGCCAGCACTCGTCTGTCTACGTGTCTCGGCGCGGGGCGCCTAACGGGTCCCGATTGCCAGGCGCTGGCGGCCGCCGTGCCGATCCTGCTCGGGCTGCTCGTCGGGCTTGCCGCCCCGGTGCTCGTCGCCCGGACCAACGCCCGCGTGCGCGCCCGGCTCGTCCAGCCGCTGCAGGCGCTTGCGTGGGTCCTGCCCCGCACGCCGCGCGACCGGGCCTGGTTCGCGGCCCTCGCCGTGAGTGCCGGCATTTGTGAGGAGCTCATCGACCGTGGCTTCCTGCTCGGCTACCTCGGCGGGCCCGCAGTCGGATTCGGCGTCCCCGCGAGCGTCGCACTCGCCACGCTTGTTTTGCTGCTGGGCCACACGTACCAGGGGTGGCTCGGGCTCTTGGCCGTCGGCGTCCTCGGGATCGTCTTCACCGCGCTCTACCTGCTGACTGGTGCACTGTGGGCGCCGATGCTCGTCCACGCGTTGGTCGACCTGCGGATTCTGCTGTTCTGGCCCGCGCCTCCCGCCGACCCGGAAACGAGGCCACCCCCCACGCGGACCGCCGACTGACGGAACTCGTGGCCGGCCATCGCGATTGCTGAAGCAATCGCCAACAGTGTCCGGTCGTTTACCGGACGGGTACGGGGCGTCGCAACAACGTCGTTTGCGCCTAACAGTGAGGCACCACCGCCAATCCCTTAACCGGTCGGGTTCTCGGCGTTTCGAGTCGTCGGCAGCTCCTGCTCGACCCACTGCGCGAACCACTGCCGCCGCACGCGGCACGCGCGCGATGATGAATCGCCGCGTCACGTTGCGTACGCTACGATCACGGCATCCCGGCGTCGGTGCGACCGCGCGGACGCGGGCGGCGCCCCCCCACCCAGCCCTCCCTGTGTCGATCACGACGGCCGATCTCCGCCGACTCCTTCCGCATCGGTATCCCTTCCTGCTGGTCGACGCCGTCGTCGCCTGCGAGCCCGGCGTTCGCCTCGTCGCGCGGAAGGTCGTCACGCACGACGAACCGTTCTTCGCCGGGGACCTCGTCCGCGACCCGGTGATGCCGGACATGCTGGTCCTCGAGTCGATGGCGCAGGCCGGGGGGGTGCTCCTGATGGCCGAAGCTGACGACCCGACGCGCAAGGTGGTGTACTTCGCGTCGCTCGATGCCGTGCAGTGGCACGGAGACGTCCGCCCCGGCGACGAACTCCGGCTCGAGGTCGTCGTGACCAAGCGCCGCGCGACGCTCCGGAAAGTCCGCGCCGAAGCGCGCGTGGCGGACATGCTCGTCTGTGAGGGCGAACTGGCCGCGGTCCTCGCGGATCGGTAACGACCTAGCCGCCGTCGACCACCCGCGTTGCGGGGCGCGACCGTGCATCCGACGCCCGCCGGCAGGTCGAGGCCGATAATCAGCGCGTGGACGGCACGTCGCCATGGTTCCACACCGGTCTAGTGCGCCCGACGCCTCGCCCGTGCGTACACCCTGCCGGGGCGCTCGGCCTCGTCGGTCTTCCGCGCGGGGCAACTTTAGGGGGCGCGGAGCCGCTATGCGTCGTGTGCGGCTCGGGCGGGTCACGCGCGGCGCTCCGTGGTCGGGCCCGATTCCGCGTCAGCCGCTCGGTAACACGCCGGTGAGCAGATACCCGACGCCGTAGCCCACGGCTGCGACGCCGAGGCCGACCGCGAACATGTCGAAGCCGCTCCGGAACCAGCCCCGCCCCGTGAGCGCGCTCCGCGCCGCACCGACCAGGAAGTGCGCCGTCATCGCGATCACGAACGCGACGCCAGCGGCCACGCGGCCGCCGCCGACGAAGTAGGGCAGCAGCGGGATGAGCGCCCCGATCGTCGTCGCGAGCCCGGTCGTGAGGCCCTCGCGCAGGGCGGACTCCCCGCCGCCCGTGATCCCGAGCTTCTCGCGGGCGAGTTCGCGGAGCGCGACCTCCGGGTCGCCCATCACGCGGTGCGCGGCCACCCCGGCCTCGTCGGGCGAGAGTCCCTTCTCCTGGTACAGCGTGGCGAGGTAGTGCTCCTCCCGGTCAGGCCAGAGCGTGAGCTCGGCGCGCTGCACGTTGATTTCGTTCGTATCGACCTCGCGCTGGCTGGTCGCCGCGAGGTAGCCGCTCGCCGCCATCGAGAACGCGGAGGCGACGAGCCCCGAGAGCCCCGTGAGCAGGACCACGTGGCGCGAGACGCTCGCGCCCACGACCCCGGCAATCAGCCCGAAGTTGGCCGTGAGCCCGTCGTTGAAGCCGTACACGACGCTCCGCACGACCCCGCCCGCCTCGGCCCGGTGCCACGGGTCACCGCGCACGCCGGTGAGACGTCCCAACCGCTGCGCGTGCGCGGCCGTTTCTCGCGCAATCGCCGCGAACGTCGGGTCGGGGACGTCTCCCGTTGGCGCGTCGGCCACCTCGCGCAGGAACCGCGCGACCTCCCGCCCTTCCGCCACCCGGAGCAGGCCCAGAACGAGGTGTGGCCCGAGGACGTGCGCGAGCGCGACGAACCCGCGGGCGCGCAACGAGGGCGCATCCGGCGGGAGCGGGGTCCCCCGCAGGCGCTCGGCGAAGTAGTCCCGGTGCCTCGCCTCCTCGCGCGCGATCTCCTCCAGCGCGCGCCGCGCGTCGGGGGCCGCCATCCGCGGCGCGAGGGCGGCGTAGAGGTAGACGGCGTCCGCCTCGTCGCGCCAGTGCTCGAGCAGGGCGGCGCGCGACACGCCACCCGGGTGGTCGGGCGTTGACGGCACTACGGCAACGGCGGACACGGAGATGGCCGAAGAAGGAGCATCGGCGTCGCCCGCGTCACGCGAACGGTGATGGGAGGCAGGTCATCGCTCCGGGTCCGACGGTGGGCGACGAGCGCCAGAAATCCCCGCGGCGCGCGCGCCGCGTCGTGCTGATGCTGCTGTTGTCAGCGGAATCGCCGGACACGCCCGTCTGCCGCGCCGCTGTTGGCCGGCCCGCACGGATCACGACTGCGCCTTCTCCGCCCGCTCGCCCTGCGCGACGACGTCGCCGGTCGTGAACAGGATGGTCTGCAGGATGGCGCGCCACTCGGGCTTCTTCCGGAGAAGGAACTCGAGGTTCATGCCGAAGTGCTTCATCTCCTCTTTCTGCGCGTTGCGCATGATCGCCTGCGCCTCGACGTCCTTCTCGACCGAGATCCGCTGTTCGTACCACCCGATCGCTTCGGCCTCCTCGGTCACGCCCGCGATCATCCGCGCGAAGGTCCGGACGTCGTCGGCGAGTTCGTCGGCCGGCTCGTGGTACTGGTCGAAGCCCATGGGGCGCTCAGGTGCGTGCGGTGAGGTGGAGGACCAGCGGCGCGGGCGGGGCCGAGCGCGCTCGCCCGCGGCCGCAGTGATCGCGCGCCGCGAGGTCACCTCGCGCACCAGCACGCTCCGTTCCCCAATTCACCGTGGGACACTGGCGGAGAGGACCGGTGAGCGCGACCGGCGTGCATCGACGCCGCGCGCCGGCGCGTCGGTGTGCGGCGGGTCGCGCCGGCGCGACCGTGTGCCGCGCGTCGGCCGGGGGCACGACGACCGCGAGCGACGGCGCTCTGCGTTCGCCGGTGAATGACCGGTCGACCAAGGCCGCGCATGCGTGAGCGACGCTCGAGGGATCTGACGCCGTCGACCTCGGCGCCGCCGTGCGTCCCCGCCGGTCGCTCTGCGGCACGGCGCCGACCGCGACGCCCATTCCGCTGCCAGAATGGGATCACGACCGCCGCCGGATGCGAGTTGAGGGCGTCCTTCGGGCCGACGGTCCGCGCTCGACCCGTGTCGACGCGCGCAGCGGCTGTTACTTTGCACGGCAAAGTGCCGTCGCAACGCAACGTTCCAATCCCGGAGTCGATGACGGTTCGCGTGCGTCGCACAACGGTCGGGGACGATGCGTTGGGCCGCTTGCGCGGCGCGGCGCTCGGGACGGCGCTGGCGGGGGCCGCGGGATCCGTCGCGCTCATGCTCCGCGCAGGTCGCCACCAGCCCTCGGGTCTGCTGCTCGCCCTGTTCGGCGAGTGGGTGCTCGCGCCGTTCGTCGCGCTCGCGGCCGCGGCCACGGCCTCGGTGCGTTGGGCAGCGCTGACGCGGGTGACGCTCTACGGGCTCACCCTGCTGGTCGCG
>DASWUT010000558.1:0-1569 GCA_036401455.1 Gemmatirosa sp.
CGCGCCGCGCCTGCGCCTACCGCGTACCGCGCGGCGGCGCGGCCGACGTCCGCGCGGCCGGCGCCGGGACGGCCGGCGGAGTGAGCGGCTCGCCCGCGACCGGCCACCCGCCCCAGGCCCAGTACATCGGCCGGATCTCGAGCGAGCGCGGGATCGCGAGCGGCGCGTCAGGCGACGCGGGGCCCTCGTTGGCGTTGATGTAGTGGTGCACGATGTAGTACCGATCGCCGTCGGTGAGCACCGAGTTGTGCCCCGGCCCGCGCACCACGCCGTAGCTCGCCAGGACGAGCGTGCCACCGCCCTGCGTCATCGGCACGCTGTCGCGGTCGACGTAGGGACCCGTGATCGTCCGCGAACGGCCGACGCGCACGTTGTAGTTGCTCCGCGCGCCCTCGCAGCACTTGTCGAACGAGACGAACAGGTAGTAGTAGCCGCCGTGCTTGACGAGATACGGGCCCTCGATCGCCTGCGCGTCGCGCGGGCCCTGCGTCGCGTCCGTACCGGCCCGGGCGGCGATCGAGTAGATCGTCGTGTCCGCGCTCGACACCTTGCCCGTCGCCGGGTCCAGCCGGCGCAGCTTGATCCCGCCCCAGAACGACCCCCACGTCAGCCACGGCGTCCCCTGCTCGTCGACGATCGCCGCCGGGTCGATCGCGTTGAACGTGCTGCCCGGGTGCGATTCGAGGATCACGCCGCGGTCCTCCCACCTGTAGCGCGGATTGCTGGGATCGAGGGTCACGTTGGTCGCGAGCGCGATCGCCGAGTGCTGGCCGCCGAACGTGGAGAGCGCGTAGTAGAGGTGGTAGCGCCCGTTGATGAACGAGATGTCCGGCGCCCACGGGTACTGCGTGCCCGGGATCACGCGCTGCGCCCACGCGGGCGTCGCGCCGGGGAAGACGCGCCCGATGCGCGTCCAGTGCACGAGGTCCGTCGAGCGACGGATCGGAATTCCCTCGCCCGTCGCGTAGACGTAGTACGCGTTGCCATCCTTGATCACGGCCGGATCGGGGACGTCGCGCACGTCGCCGACCTGGGCGCTCGCGACACGGCCCGCGGCGGGAAGAAGCAGAGCGAGCCCGGCGGCGAGGCGGCGGGCGCAACGCGCGGCGTTGGTCAGCATGGTAGCAATGAGGTATAAATTGACGGTGGCATCGCGCAGCGCACCGTCGTTACGGTCCCAGCGGTGCGCCGATGACCGGCCAGTCGGCCGCGCTCCAGGTGATCGGACGGATCTGGAGCGTGGGCGTGCCGTTCGCGAGCCCGTCGTAGTAGTGGTGCGCGAGGTAGAACTGCGTCCCGTCGACGAGCACCGACTCGCCCCCGGGCCCGTACACGTTTCCCGAGCCCGCGAGCACGACCGTACCCCCGCCCGCGACGAGGTCCGTTCCGCTCATGTCGAGGTACGGCCCGGTGATCGCGGTGGCGCGGCCGACGCGCACGTTGTACGTGCTCGCCGTTCCCTGGCAACAACGGTCGTACGACGCGAACAGGTAGTAGTACGCGCCGTGCCGCACGATGTAGGGCGCCTCGACCGCCTGCGCGTCGTTGGGCCCGCTCGTCGGGTTCGCG
>DASWUT010000559.1:0-2563 GCA_036401455.1 Gemmatirosa sp.
GCACGAGGCGTGGCAGCTCGCACGTCGGGTCGGCCGCGACCGCGAGCGCTTCCTGCGCGGCCGGCGGCGGCTGCCGCACGACCATCTCCTGATCGATCGCGAGCCGCAACAGCAACCGCTCGGCGTCGGCGCGGGCGCGCGCGCCCGCGGAGCCGGCACCGTAGCGGTCACGGAGCGCGATCGTCGCGCGCGCGACCTCCTGGCGCCACCCTTCGAGCATCGCCGACGGGTGCGGAAGTGCCGGCGACGGTGCGGGCTGGTCCTGCGCGGCTGCCACCCGAGTCGGTAGATCCACGGCTGCCGCGCCTGCGGCGTCGGGCCGGGCGCGCAGGGAGTCGAGCAGGCGGGTGAGCATCGGCGGGGCGGGCGCGGAAGAGGCGGACAGGCAGAGTGTCGGCGAGTGGGGGCGGAAAGGTGAGAGCGCCGCGGTCGCCTAACATCCGACCGGGCCGAAACGCACTCGGCGCCGCCCGCGGACTGTCGCGGGCGGCGCCGAGTGGCACGGAGCGGTGGGTGGCCGATCAGGACGGCTTCTTCATGCTGGCCGAGTCGGCCATCATCGCCTTCTTCTTGGACGAGTGGTGGCGGCGGCTGTGGTGCCGCGTCCCGGACTTCATCGACGACGAATCCTGCATCGAGGCGCCACCCATCGACGAGCCGGTGGCCGGCTGCTGGGTGCCGGTCGCTGGCTGCTGGGCCGCGGCGGTCCCCGCCACGAGCGCGAGGGCGGCGAGCGCGAAACGAGCCTTCATGCGAGTGCTCCGTGTGAAAAAGGTGGTACGGGCGCGTGCGCGGGTCCTGCTCGCCGGTGAGCAGGTGTGCACGCGTCGCCTACGCTACAGCCGAGCGCGCAAGCGCGCCAGAGGGCGCCGAAGGGCGTCCGAGGGCGCCAGAGGGCGTCGGCGCGTCAGTGCCTGCGATCGGGCGTGATGCGCGGGCCGCGCCACGCGGCGCACGAGGCCCAGCGCATGACGCGCAGCGCTCGACGTGCAGCGCTCGACGTGCAGCGCTCGACGTGCAGTGCGCGAGGGACAGCGCGCGACATGCGTGCGGCGACCCGCGTTGGTGCTCGTACCGGCGGCACGCACGCCGGCATCGCGAACGTTGGTGCCGACCTCCTCGGCGCATCGGCCGCGATGCTGACGCGTGCGCCGCGTGAGGCAGGAACGCGCGTGATCGTGGGCATCGCGTGTTCATCGTGTGTTCGTCGCGTGGTGATCGCGTGCTCGCCGTGTGATCACTGCGTGTTCGTCGCGTGTTCGCCGTGTGCTCGCCATGTGCTCGTGCGGTCGCGAACGCGACGAATTCGCACGTGTGCCTTGACTGCGACGTTGCGCACGCTTATCACGTCGTCACGTGAAGTCGTGTCGCGCGTGACGACGCGCTGCTCGGCGACGCGCGACGACCGCGTGCATGGCGCGAATGTTCGCATTGGTCGCGTTCTGGATCGAACACGACTGGTGCGGGGCACGCGGCGTGCAAGGTGTGAGACCTGCAGTCCGTCGAATATCTCCTGCGGCGCGCATAGGAGGCGCTCATGCCCACGGATGACGGGTTGGACGAGGAGTTCGCGCCGGACCTCCGGCTCGCGCCGCGGCGCGGCGACGAGGACGACGACGACCTCGGCGGGTACGGCTACGACGCCGAGGACGAGGATGAGGACGAGGAGGACGACGACGAAGAGGAGGAAAGCAGCGCCGGATACGCCGCACGGCGGGTCCGGCGCGAGCGCCTGTTCGACGATCCCGAGTCGGCGGCGCGTGAGGACCTCGACGAGGTCGAGGTGGAGGAAGACGGCGGTGGCGCGGCGGGCGATGCCGAGGAGGCGGACGACGACGACGAGCGCGGTGCGATCGTTGGGCCGGACGACGACTCGGAGCAGCTCGACCTCGCCGCCGTCGCGGTAGGCCAGGACGCGGAGCAGGACGCCGAGCCCCTCGACGATGAGGGAGATCTTGGCGGCGGCAGCGGCAGTGGCAGTGCGACCGATTCCCACCATTCCCACGACGAGGAGACCACCATGGCCGAGAACGAGACCACCAACGGCGACGCGAGCAGCGACATCCCCGACGCGGCCACGCCCAGCGGCGCGGGCGGCGAGAGCAGCGCGGGCGGCCGTGGTGCGCGAAAGGGCGCGCGCAAGTCGGCATCGAAGGGCGCGAGCAAGGGCGGCGCCCGCAAGAGCGCCGGCAAGAGCGCCAGTAAGAGCGCCTCGAAGTCAGCGTCCAAGAGCGCGAGCAAGGCCGGCGCGCGCAAGACGGCCGGCAAGACGGCCGGCAAGAGCGCCGGCAAGGCGGCGTCGAAGAGCGCGAGCAAGGGCGCCCGTAAGACCGCTGGCAAGAGCGCGAGCAAGTCGGCCAGCAAGGGCGCGCGCAAGACGGCTGGCAAGAGCGCCGGCAAGACGGCGTCGAAGAGCGCGAGCAAGGGCGCCCGTAAGACCGCTGGCAAGAGCGCGAGCAAGTCGGCCAGCAAGGGGGCCGCGCGCAAGGGCGCGAGCAAGGGCGCGTCGAAGTCGGCGAGCAAGTCGGCCGCAAAGGGCGGCGCGCGTAAGGGCGCCGCCAAG
>DASWUT010000560.1:0-6054 GCA_036401455.1 Gemmatirosa sp.
ATGAGCGCGTAGAGGCGATTCATGCCGCAGCGCAGGTCGGTGACGCCGGTCGCGAGGAAGATCGGTCGCCCCACCCCGAGCCCGATCACGGCGCCCCCGCCGCGGGGGCCAGGACGGCGCGCAGCAGCGCGGCGGCGGTCGCGACGTCGAGGCCCGCCACGTCGGCCGCCACGTCGGCCGCCACGCCGCTCGGCGCGCGCAAGACCAGCGAGAGCGACCGTGAGACAGCGGCGGGCGGCGGCGTACTCGGGGCCGCGTCGCCTGGCGCGTCGCCTGGCGCGTCGCCGGGCGCGTCGGAGACGACGGTCACGGCTGCGAACGTCGCGGGGGCCGGTCGCCGGCGGGCGGGGCGTGACGTCAAGCCCACGGCCGCGCGCTGCCGCCAGCGCGCGAGGGTGGCGCGGCGGATGCCGAGCCGGCGACAGAACGCGGTGGCGCTCAGCCCGCTCGCCGCGAAGTCGGCGACGTACGCGCTCTGCTCGGCGACGGTCCACGAGCGCCGCGGCCGCTTCGGTGCGTCCAGCGGCGTGTCGTTAGGCGATGGAAGGAAGTGGGTCATGAGCGCGAACGTACGGCCGGGAGAGCCTCCAAACCCGGCGCGATTCAGCCGTGGTGGCTGGCGAACTCGAGCCCGATCAGCATCTGCTCGCGCGGCACGCCCGGGAACGCGGCGGTGAGGTGGGCGTCGGCGGCGTCGAAGCCGGCGCGGCCGACGTCGATCCGCACGCCCCTGCGGCGGGTGCCGTCCGGGCCGCGGGCGACGAAGACGTGGAAGCGCTTGCCCGTGTCCACGCCGACGTGGACGGGGAACGCGCGGGCGTAGGCGTGTTTCTGGTCGGGGGTCAGGCTCGCGGGCGGGGTCGACGGGGCGGACATGGCTAGCGGCGGGGGCGCGGGTGGGACCGGGCGCCCGGCGAGGTGGGCGCGGCGGCGACGTGTCTGCCGCGCGAGTGTGCGCGGCCCGCATGCGGGCGCCACGCAGGGGGGGTACTCTCGCACCTGTGGCGGGCGCGGCCTCTCCATCGCTGGGCCGGACCGGACCTGACCCCCTACCGGACCGTTGACGCTCGCAGTACAATCCGTACGAGACGTACGGATTGTGTGTGACTGCCAAATACCTGGATCGTCTGCGGGTATGAGGGCACCAGACCACCCCACCAGAGGCTGCGCACCATGGGCACGAGCGTCGTCGATCATGTGCTGAGCGTCGAGGAAGTGCGCAAGCGTTTCAAGGACGTCAACAAAGCCGCTATGCACCAGCACGCCGTAATTCACTACGGCGAGCGGGGGGCCGACCAACTCGTGATTATGTCCCGGGAGCTCTGCGACGCCCTGTTCGCGGACCGCGCGCGGTCGGCGGCGGTGCAGCCCGGGCCGTACGCGGCCTTCAACCGGGCCCTCGCGGACGGGCGCCTCGGCGGCCTGGTGTCCGCGGGCGCGACGCCCGAGGATCGGCCGGCGCGGCGCCGGATGCCCGACACGAGCGACGTCTCGGCGCTCTCGCTCGCACAGATGGTCGCCGCTGGCGATGACGACCGGGCGCCGCAGCGGCGCCGCCGGGCGGCCGGGGCCTAACGGACCGCGGCCGCCCGCGCCCATGCCGCCGCTCGTCCTCCCCGGCAAGGTCTCGTACTTCGAGCCGGCGCCGCGGGAGCAGTTGAGCCAGGGCGACGTGTTCCTCGCCCCCAGCGCGGCGGTCTATGGGACCGACGACGCCGAGCCCGCCCTCGCCGGCCCCGCGGTCCCGCCGGCGGTGGGACAGGGCGTGACGGTGCGTGCCTGGGGACGCCCCGGGCTGGGCGCGGCCGCGGTCGCGCCGCCGGTGGCCGTCGCGGTCGCGTGGACCCCGGTGATGGTGCTGAGTCACGACTGCGAACTCGATAAGGAGTTCAACGAGCACGTGGACCGGTACCTCACCGAGCACCCGGGGGCGACCGAAGCGGACGCCATCCGCCAGTTCTCCGACCGTTCGGACCTGGACCGGCACGTGCTGGTGGCGCCCCTGCTGCCCTACGCCGAGGCGGTCGCGCCGGCGTGGAAGCACGACGGCATCCGACAGGCCGGGCGGATCGGCTACCTGCCGGTCCCGCCGATGGCCGAGTACGACGGCGCGGAGTTCTTCGTGCACCTCGCCCGCGTGAGCACCGTCGGCCGCGAACTCCTCGCGACACGCTACAAGGTTGCCTCGCTCTCCGAGGCCGCGCGCAGCTTGCTGCGGTTCAAGCTGGCCGAGGCGCTCGCGTCGCGGAACCTGAGCCTCGTGAGCAAGCTCGAGGCGGCGGTCGGGCGCACGATCACGGACGTGCGGACGATGAAGGCGCGCAGCTCGTCGGCGACCGTGTCCCTCGTGCTGGACGACGGCGGCGAGGTGCAGGTCGATGCCAAGATGGATCGGCCGGGCGCGCCCCCGCCGGAGCGCCTGCGGCAGGTCGCGGACGAATAGCCGATGTGAGCGACGTCACAGCTCTGATCGTCGACCGCAACTTCCAAGAACGCTTGCGCACAGCGTTCGCCCCCCAGCACCGGTTGCGATTGGTGCGCGACGCCGGCCAGCTCTGGGCCGCACTCCGGGAGCGACCCGCGATCCTCGTCATCATTGAGGCGAGTCCTCACATCGGCGCGGACGCCCCGGCACTCGTCCGCGCTGTCCGTGCCCGCTTCCCCGGCGTCACCGTCGCCGCCTTCTGCCACGCGCGCTCCGGGTTGTCCGGCGAGGTGCTCGACCTCGCCCGCGCGGGGGTGCACGACCTGCTCGTCAAGGGCATCGATGATCAGGTCAACCCGGCGCACCTACTCGCCCACGCCGCGCGGCGGGGCACCGCGGACGACATCCTCGCGCACTGGACCCGCCTGCACGCTCCCAAGCGCGCCCGGGACATCGTGCGCTACTTCCTCGAGGCAGCCGGCCACCCGATCCGTGTGGCAGCCCTGGCCCCGTCACTTGGCACCTCCCCTCGGGCCCTGCGCAAGTACCTCCAACGCGCTGACCTCCCGAACGCGCAGGCGTTGGCCGCCTGGTGTCGACTGCTTGTGGTGGCGCGGCTCCTCGACGATCCCACAAACACGGTCGAACGCGTGGCGCACGACCTCGAGTTCTCGTCCGCGAACGCACTGCGCAACATGCTGAAGCGGTACGCCGGCATCTCGCCGACCGCCCTTCGCGACCGCGGCGGGTACGCGTATCTGCGCGACGTGTTTGTCGCTCAGGTGTCTGGCAGCCGAGCGCTGGGGGCGGCCCGCGACGGCTGAGTGGGTTGTCCAGAGACCGATGGACCCCGGCTTCGGCTGGGGCGATGGTGCGAGGATCGTGCAAGGCGGTCGCGCCACGCGGCCCGTCGGACGTCACCCCGGCGGAAGTCGGGATCCAGATCTTGGAACGACCCCCTGGAAAAACCGCAGCGCGCGACGGGCGTGGGGCCGGTCACGTGTGATCCGGGCCGCTGGCGTGTGTGCTGAGGGGCGTACAACGCCTCACTCTGTGGTCGTCCGCGGCCGCAATGCGACGCCGGGCGCGGCGCCACACTCCAGCACGTATCTCCCGTCCCGACTGTGCCCACCGCACCGTCCGTGCCCGTGCGCGCGTTGACCCTCGCGGAGGGCCTGTCGCGCGACTACCTCCGCCACCACCGAGTGGCGCCCCGGGCGTACGCCGACGACGGGCGCACGCTGGTCGTGGCCGCCGCGCCCGACGCACGGTGGCAGGACTGCGCGGACGACCTGCGCGAGGTGTACGGGTGCGCGGTGCGCGCGGAACCGGCCGTTGCGTCCGAGGTCGACGTGCTGATCGAACGCCTCGCCACGGCGGCCGCGCGCGGGATGGAGATGACGGGCGTCGGCGCGGGGGACGCGGTATTGGTCCGCGACGGCAGCATGGCAGCCGACGACGACGCGGTCACGGCCGACGTGCGCGACCTCGCTACGCAGCCACCGGTCGTCCGCTACGTCAATCTGCTCATCCGTGACGCCTACGCCGCGGGCGCGAGCGACGTGCACCTCGAGGCGGGGCCGAACGGCCTTCGCGCCCGCGTGCGCCTCGACGGCGCGCTCGTCCCGGCTGCCGACCCGCCGCCCTCGATCGGCCGCGCAGTCGTGAGCCGCGTCAAGTTGCTGGCTGAACTCGACATCGCCGAGCGGCGGCGGCCGCAGGACGGACGGACCCGTGTCCGGCTCGAGGCCCGCGAGCTCGACCTTCGCGTGTCCACCGTACCGACGGTGTTTGGCGAGAGCGTCGTGCTCCGGCTCCTGGATCACGGCGGCCGCCCGGCGGGTCTCGACGCGCTCGGGATGCCTGACGCGATCCGCGCCGCGGTTGCGCGGCTCGCACGGCGCCCGCACGGGATGCTGCTCGTCACGGGGCCGACGGGAAGCGGCAAGACGACGACGCTCTACGCGTGCCTCGGGCTCCGCGATGCACGCGCCGAGAAGCTCGTCACGGTCGAGGACCCAGTCGAGTACCAACTCGCGGACGTGACCCAGGTGCCGGTGCACGCCGCGGCGGGCGTGACGTTCGCGGGTGCGCTGCGCGCCATCCTCCGCCAGGATCCGGACGTGGTCATGGTCGGCGAGATGCGGGACGCCGAGACGGCGGATGTGGCCGTGCGCGCGGCACTCACGGGGCACTTCGTGTTCTCGACCCTCCACACCAACGATGCCGTGGGTGCGCTGCCACGGCTCGTGGACCTTGGAGTCGCACCCTACCTCGTCGCGGCGACGCTCGACGCGGTGCTCGCGCAGCGACTGGTCCGTCAGGTGTGCGACGCGTGCCGCGTGCGGTACACCCCACCCACCGACCTCGTTGCCGCGTTGGTCCGCTCGCCGACGGATACACCGCGGGCGGACACATCGTTCGGAGTAGACCGCGACGCCCAGGCGGAGTTTACGCACGGTGCCGGGTGTGCGGCCTGCCGAGGAACCGGGTACCGCGGCCGCGTCGGCCTGTACGAACTGCTGCCGGTCGACGAGGCGCTCAAGGATGCCGTGGCTACGGGGACGGCGCGTGATGCCCTCCGGGCGCGCGCGCAGGCCGCCGGTCTGCTCCCGCTCGCGGCAGACGGATGGGCGAAGGTCCGCGCGGGCATCACCACGCTTGAGGAGGTCGCGCGTGTCGTGCAGGCCTGAGCACCGTCCCGTGCCCCGACGCTGGTCCGCGCACCGGAGGGGCGATCGGCACGGCTTCACGCTCATCGAGATGATCGTCGTGATCGCGATCATCGCCGCGCTCGCGGCCGTGGTCGCACCGGCGATTTTCCGCAACGTCGGCGACGCCAAGGCGGGCGCGGCGAAGAGCCAGCTTGAGGTATTCAACCTCGCACTACAGCAGTACCGGCTCGACACGGACGCGTTCCCGACCACCGAGCAGGGTCTCGCCGCGCTCCGCACGCCGCCCGTGGCGCCGGGAGCCGACGGCCAGCCCGTGCACAACTGGCGCGGGCCCTATCTCACGCGTGCCATCCCGCCCGACCCGTGGGGGCGCCTGTACCACTACGCCGCGCCCGGTGCGGCGAACCCGGGTTCGTACGACCTGTACACGCTCGGACGGGACGGCGCGCCTGGGGGGACAGGCGAAGACGCGGACCTCACCTCGTGGGGTGGCCCCGTCACCGACGCGGCGACCGCGCCGTCGGCGGCGATCGCAATGCCGGACACCACGGCGAACGCCGGTGCGGCGCGCTGATTTCGCCGCGCGGCTCGTCGCGCGCGACGTGCGGGACCGCGACGCATCGGTGCCAGACGTCCGCCCGATCGCGCGCGCCACGCCCGGAGCCGACGCGCCCGCAGCGGGCGCCTTCGCGGGCGAACAGCGCCCCGGCCGCCGCGCGCTGCCGCCGGCGGACCTTGCGTTAGGCCTGCGCGCGCTGGCCACGCTGCTGGACGCGGACCTGCCGATGGGGCGCACGCTCGCGGCGTTCGCCGACCTCGCGCCTGCGGGGTGGCGCGCGGCGCTCCCCACCATCGAAAGTGCGGTGCGCGATGGCCGCAGCCTGAGCACGGCGCTCGCGGCGTCGCCGGTGCGGATTCCGGCTGTGGTGGTGGGGCTAGTGCGCGCCGGGGAGG